>JAFZMA010000096.1 GCA_017551215.1 Bacteroidales bacterium
CAACGACTATGGAATCTTCTTCATACCATATCTGATCCTGTTCTCTCCGGACGGAACCATTCTGGAAAAGAACATCCGGGGACAGGCACTTGACGAGGCCCTGAAAAAGTATCTTGGCGAATAGTCCTACAGGCTCTCGATATATTTCTTTGGGGAGAGCCCCGTTTCTTTCTTGAAAAATTTCCCGAAAGAAGACTGGTCTGCAAAGTTCAGCCTTTCAGCGGTTTCCTTTATTGTGGCCCCAGGGAGCCGGAGCATGTTGCGGGCCCTTGTGGCAATCTGCTGAGCTATGAGCTGAGAGGCGGTCTTGCCTGTTTCTTCCTTTAGTATAAGGCTCAGGTACTGCACGCTAATGAAGAGTTTGTCGGCATAGAAAACAGGGTTGTGCTCCTTCTCTCCAAATTCCCTGAGCAGGAACACAAACCTTGTCATCAGGTCTTTCTTTCTGGAGACTGGCTTTGCCTGGAGGCCCACATTTTCCCTTTCGGAAACCAGAGAGAACAGTTCCATCATCACGATGGAAAGAGAGGCCGTTACAAGATACTCCTTGATTTCCTTCCGGTTGTCTTTCAGATAATGGTAAAGGTTTTCGAAACTTCCGCTTACCTTGTTGAAAGAGTTTTCGTCCATCTCGAAATGGGGTCTCTGGAATATGTCCGAGAGGTCTTTGGTGGGCAGCGGTTTGGGGCTTCCGGAGTTGCCGAGTCTGTCCAGCATTTCCCTCTTTATCATGAGGAGGAAGAAGCGGCCTCCGGTGGAAAGGTCGGCTCCGGTAATGGCGTTGATTGGGGCAATGAGCAGAAGGGATTTTTCCGGAATGGAGTAGCGGTTGTAGTCCAGGGAGACATCCAGATTGCCGTCCATCACAAGGAGAACGGTAAGGGCATCCAGACGGTATGAGTTGGAAATCAGCCCGGAAGCGGCCTTGTCTATCAGTTCCTTGTTAAAATCTGTAACCCGGATCATCATGATCTCGTTGCTGAAACTGTAGCCTCCGAAATAGTCTGCCAGCCCGGTCATGTCCAGGTCTATGCTCTGGACTTTCTTTCCCGAATTTGCCATCGCAATTATAAATTTGGAACAAAAATAGAAAATTATTCATCGCTGAGCTAGAAAAGATGAGGTAATTTATATAGATTCAGACTAAAAATATACGATTACCGCCTATAAAGTTTTCTGCTTTTAGGCCCATCTTTGTAACCGCTTTTTTGGGGTAATCAAGAGAGGCATGACAAAAAGGGAACAAATACTTGAAGCGGCTTTCAGAGCATTCACGTCTACGGGAATCAAGGATGTGAAAATGGAGGACATTGCGTCATCCCTTAAGATTTCCAAAAAGACCCTCTACGAATTTTTCACGTGCAAGAAGGACCTTCTGGTCCAGAGCCTGGAGTACAAGCTTCCGCAGCTTCTGGAAAAGGACTCAAGGATAATCAAAACCATGGCCAATCCTCTTACAGCCCTGGTTTTCTGTGCGGTGGAGAATATCCGCTTCTGGAGCGTGTTCACAGACAAGTTCATGGAAGAGGCCAAGGCTTTGCCTGAACTCGGAGAGTACGGAAAGTCCGTGAGAAAGGAGATGGAGATGCACAACAACCGGCTTCTGGACGGATGCGTTTCAGAGGGCTATCTCAAAGAGGAAGATTCCGGCCGTCTTGTGAGCGTATTCATGACCAATCTCATGAAGGCGGACCAGTTGCGCAATCAGGACGTTTTCCCTTCCGCCTTGTGCTTCAACATGGTGCTGACCATTATGGGAGGCCTCTGCACGCCTAAGGGACGGAAAGTTCTGGATGAACTCAAGGAGAATTACAGTTAGGAAATAAATATTTAAAAGTATATGAGAAAGATTTTGAAGTTTATCGGATTTGGAGTAGCGGCCCTCCTGCTTGTTCCGCTTTCAGCATCGGGCCAGACGGATACCATTGCAATCACATTGCAGGATGCGTGGGACATTGCCTTGAGCAAGTCTCTGACCGTGATGGTGGCAGACAAGGAGATTGAAAAAACAGGCTATGAGAAGAAGGGTGCTTACTCGAGCCTCTTCCCTAACGTGGCCTTTTCCGGAACCTACCAGCGCACCATAAAGAAGCAGACAATGGTTATGAAGATGGGAGATATGACACAGAAGATTTCCATGGGTACGGACAACAACCTTTCAGGAGGATTCAATGCTTCCATGCCGCTGGTAAACGTGGCCCTGTGGAGAAGCCTGGATATTTCCGGAAAGAGCGTGGACCTTTGCCTGGAGAAAGCCCGCCAAAGCCGCCAGGACCTTATAAATCAGGTGGAACAGGCTTTCTATACCTGTCTTCTGGCTTCTGATCTCTGCGATGTTTATAAGGAAAATTACAGCAATGCGGAGGAGAATTACCGGCAGACCAAAGCCAAATACGAGAGCGGCAGAGTGGCAAAGTACGATATGATAAGGGCAGAGGTGAACATGCAGAACGCAGAGCCTAACGTGTACGACTCCCAGAACAGCTTGATGCTTGCCCAGTGGCAGTTGAAAGCCCTGATGGGAATCAACCTTAACACTAACATAAAGTGCCTCGGGCATCTCAGCGATTATTCCTATCAGATGCAGAAGATAGTGATGGCGGCAGACACAATTGATGTCAGTGCCAACTCGAATCTCCGCCAGCTGGATATACAGGACGATATTCTGGACAAGACTTACAAGATGCAGCTAGCCCAGTATTATCCAACTCTTGCAGCGACCGCCCAGTACAACTGGATATCTATGTCCAACAACCTCAAGATATTCCACTATACATGGAATCCTTATTCTGTTGCTGCGCTGAGCCTGCAGATTCCGATTTTCTCCGGATTCCAGAAGACTAACGCTCTCCGTCAGCTGAAAGTTCAGCAGGAGCAGCTGGACCTTCAGAAGGAGAATGCCAGAAGAACTTTGGTGGTTGGCGCAAAGCAGAGCCTCAGTTCTCTGGAGACAGCGCTCAAGCAGTACAAGGCCGCAAAGGCTACTGTGGAAGGAGCACAGACCGGATATGATATTGCAAGGAAGATGTACGATGTGGGAAGGGCAACAATTCTCGAGGTCAACGATGCCCAGCTTGCCCTGCTTCAGTCCAAGCTCAATCTGGACCAGGCAATTTATTCATATTTGATAGCCAAGAGTTCTCTGGATCTGATTCTCGGAGTTGACAGGGCAGACAAGGAAATGTTCGGTAAAGGTGAGCAGCTGTCACCTGTCCGCCATGAGTAAAGGAAAATTATAAAAGTACAGATATATGAAAAACAGAATCATCAGCACAATTGCTCTTGCAGCCGTTTGCCTTGCGGCCGCAGTTTCCTGCAATTCAAGCAAAAAGACAGATGACGCCAAGGGCGCGGAAGAGAAGATCACAGGCGTTACCATCAAGGCTGCAACCTCAAAGGACGTGGATCAGGTGGAGATATTCACCGGCACGGTAGAGGGTTACAACACAAACAACATTTCCCCTCAGTCTCCAGGAAGAATTGAGAGAATCTTTGTGGAAGTTGGAGACCATGTGGGGAGAGGACAGAAGCTTGCCCAGATGGAAGCCACTAACCTTACCCAGGCAAAACTTCAGATGGAGAACAACAAGCTGGAGTTCGAAAGGACAAAGCAATTGTTCGAGATTGGCGGCGCTTCCCAGAGTGAATACGATACCCGCAAGATGGCTTACGAGGTTTCCCAGTCCACATATAACAACCTGTCTGCCAATACTTACCTGATATCTCCTATTTCCGGCGTGGTTACCGCCCGCAACTACGATGCCGGCGATATGTATTCCGGAGCTATGCCTCTTTACACCATACAGCAAATCCGCCCGGTAAAGATTAAGGTTAACGCTCCAGAAAGCCTGTACGGAAAAATCAAGAAAGGACAGATGGTTCAGGTAAGGCTGGATGTTTACGGAGACGAGGTGTTCGAGGGCCGTGTGCATCTTGTATATCCTTCTCTGTCTGCAGCTTCCAGGACTTTCCCTGTGGAGATAACAATAGCTAACGGCAACGAGCGGGTACGTCCGGGAATGTTTGCCAGGGTAACTTTCAAATATGCTGTTGAGCACAACGTTGTTGTTCCGGATGTAGCAGTTGTAAAGCAGATGGGAAGCGGAGACCACTATGTTTATACCGTAGTTGACGGCAAGGTTGTTTTCAACAAGGTAAAGCTTGGCCAGCTCATAGGAACCGAGTATGAGATAAAGAGTGGCCTCAGCGATGGAGACATGATAATTGTGGAAGGCCAGAACAGAGTTGTCAACGGCCAGAAAGTCAACGCTAAAGAAGGTGAACCGGCTTCCTTTACACCGGATAATCTCGTAGATAAAAC
>JAFZMA010000097.1 GCA_017551215.1 Bacteroidales bacterium
CACCTGTAAGGAATCGGGTAGTATTTCTGCCCCAGATAAGCGCTCAGCAAAAGCATTGCAAGGCAGCTTGCCAGATGTACCCACACAGAAGCCCAGTATGAGAACGCCGGCATGAAAATCAGGTTGCCCACGATTGTAACGCCCAATCCCAGAAGCGTTATGATTATGGCATACTTGGTCTGTCCGCTTAGCTTGTACCACATGGACACGTTGAACAGCATTCCCAGAATCATGTAAGAAATCAGCATTACCGGAACCGTTCCCAGAGCGCTGCGGAAATCCTTGCCGAGTATCAGGCCAATGATGTCCATGTAGAAGACGATGCCCAGGAATATAAGCATGCAGAAAGCCACGAAGTATTCCATTACCTTGGCATAAAGCTCATTTGAGCCTTTCTCCCTGTATCTTGAGAAGAAGAACGGCTCCGCCGCGTACCGGAACATCTGAATGAAGAGGTTCATTATCACAGCCAGTTTTATGGCGGCCTGGTAAACACCCAAGTCCGCTTTCCAGCCTTCTCCCGTAAGTCCGTCTCCAACCAGGAACCTGAACAGGAACCTGTCTGCGCTCTCGTTGATTATTCCCGGAAGGTTGGCAATCATCAGCGGCAGGGAGTAGAGCATCATCTTCTTCCAGAGCTTCCCGTCGAACTTGAAATTAATCTTCAGAAGGTCTGGAATGAAGAGCAGGAAGCAGAGCACGCAGCTCAGGAATACAGCAAAGATTATGTAGGAGAAATGAATCTGTTCAGGAATGAAAGCAGTGAGCCAGTTGCCCGGGTGAGCCTTCATCAGGGCAGGTACAGCAAAGAAAAGCAACAGGTTGAATCCCAGCTCGCTGACAATCTTGATGGATTTGAAGAGGGCGAACTTGAGGGCTTTCTGCTGGTATCTCAACCTTGCAAAGAGAATGGCCGTTATGGCGTCAAGTGCCAGGATTCCTCCCACATAGACTATCATCTTTGAGCAGCCCTCATAACCCATCGCTGAGGAAATGTTGCCACTGAAAAGCCAGCACAGCACAAAGAAGAATACAGAGAGCGTGGTAACAGTGGAAAGGGCGGTTGAGAAGACGGTATGATGCCTCTGGGTTTCCGCCCCGCTGTCCGTTCCGTCTTCAGAGGTTGTTCCCTTTGAGGCGAACTTGAAGCAGCCCGTTTCCAGGCCCAGCACCAGCACTACCTGGAACACGGCTATGTAGCTCATTATCTCCGCGTAAGAGCCGTATCCGTCTGTTGTCAGGATCCTCGTATAGATAGGCACGAAGAAGAAATTGATAATCCTGGCCAGTATTGTACTCAGTCCGTATATGGCGGTTTCGCCCGCGAGTTTCTTCAGAGGATTTGCCATATCAGTCTTCCATAGATTTCTTGTTGAACAGCAGCAGCCCTACGTTAATCTGAGGATACCATTTGTATTCTCCGTGGCTGTAATAGGTTGTGGACAGGGAGATTGGGCCTATAGGACTCTGCCATACCAGAGCCGCGTTTGCAATCCAGTGCCCCCTAGGCATCTTTTCCGAGTAGGAGAAGCTCCATCCGTCCGCATTCTTTGTAATGTGCTTGTACGGCTGGAAATATGCACCTGTGGTGTGCAGGTAAACCTTGTCTGCAAAACGGATTACCGGATGGATAGCCGCCGCCCCGAAAGAGTTGGCCCTGTAGCCTTCCATCATAAGGGTGGTGGCGTGCGGAACCGGCTGATAGGCAGGCATTGCCATAAGGTCCGAATAGTAATTGGCGAACTGCCCTTTCTGGCTTACCACCATATCCAGAGACGCTCCAATAGAGAAATGCCTGTCTGCATTAAGGTACCTTTCTCCGCTTATCCTCAGCGATGGAATATTGTGCTTTTTACCCTTGAGCGGAACAGCAGTCCTGTTGGTGGAGCCCGGAGAATATTCTTCCACAGCGTAGGTGAACCTTGGCCTGATGCTCCAGGAAACTCCCGATGTAGGATATAAGAGGTAGTCCAATGTGTTCTTTTTGAGCACTATCTTGGCAGACACAAAGAACGCGCTTCCCTTGTCCGGCGTGTCCGAAGAAAGATATTCCTCTGTCAGGTAAAAGCTCTGATAGGCACGCCCGATGTCCACTCCTAGCTGCGCAATGGAGTTCTTTCTCAGAGACAGTGGAGTGGCAATTCCCAAACGCCCGAAGAATTCCTTGTACTGTATGTTCTGCGGCAACTTATTGGCTCTAAGTATGTTCTGATTGCCGTTGTAATAGTCGTACTGGTGCCCCACAAAGTCTGCATAGTAATAGGCCAGCGGCTTTACGCCAATGTCGTGGCGGAATCTCATGGCCGCTCCCCTGTAGTATTTTCCGAGATTAACTCCTCCCTTTAGTCTCCACGGATTCATTCCCGCATGTATGTATTCGGCTCCCAGAAATATCTGGTTCAGGGATGATGAGGATATGTTCCCGCCCACGCTAAGCTTGACTGGATGAACTCCAGACGCCCTGATATTCAACGTAAACAAAGAATCGGTGCCCTTGTCTTCCGTAGAAACAGACGGGAAAAACGTGTTAACCACTCCGCTCTGGATAACCCTGTAATAACCTTTCCGTAGCTGGTCAAAGTCGAAATCCTCCCTGCGGTCTTCCCTTATGGTCCTGCGTATGAACCTTGCCGTTCCTCTTGGCACAGAGCCTGTAACAACCACATCCTGGTGGAATTTCAGAGGCGGAAGCTTTTGCTTGAAAGCTTTTCTCCTTTCATCAGCGGCGGCTTTTGGATAAGACCTTCCGGCTCTGGCCTTAATCTTTTCAATGTTCTGGAGAGTAAGCTCGTATCCCATACTCACGAGCTCGTCCACCTTCTCGAACTCAAGCATTCCGAACTTGGTGTAGTCTCCCTTGAGGAGAATTCCCACGTCTTCCGGAATGTCGTAGTTGCTCTTGTCTATCATAAGGCCCAGTACCAGAGAAACCGCGTTGTCCTCGTCCATGTTGTAGTTACCCGGGGCGCACTGCACTCCGAGAATGAAATCCGGATTATAGATTTCCTTCATTTCCTTCCACGGGAAGTTGTTGTAAAGGCCCCCGTCGTAGAGGAGTTTGCCGTCTTCATACACCGGTTTGAATACCAGCGGAATAGACATGGAAGCCCTAATTGCCGTGCTGAGGTTTCCGCTGCGCTCTATCCTGGAAGTGCGGCTGTTCACGTCTGTGGATATGCAGAAGAACGGCACCATCAGGTTGTCAAAATCATATCCGGCCGCCTTGCCGGCTGGGGCAAACAGGTTTATCACCGCCAAATCCATTGGATAGGAGGAAATAAGGGATGTGGGTATTGCAAACTGGAAACGTTTGAGAGTGTCTCCCTCTATTTTCTTTATGGAGCCCAGATTGATGTTGGCCATTGCCGGATCCGGAGGTCCTTTATAGAAATAGGAAGCGTATGGAATTTCCGCCTTTCCCTTGCTCCATGCGGTAAATTCCGGTTTCTTGATGAATTCCACCATTTCGTCCGGGCTGTAGCCTATGGCATACAGGCCGCCGATTATGGCTCCTATAGACGTTCCGCAGATGTAATCTATAGGGATGTTGTTCTCTTCCAGGGCTTTGATGACTCCAATATGGGAAAGACCCTTGGCTCCTCCTCCGCTGAGAACCAGCCCCACTCCGCCGCCGCTGCGCCTGTGCAGTGTATCCTGCTGCTGCGCCGGATTGCCCATGCCGTGTCCGTATGAGGAGACGGAGGAAAAAGCAAGCAGCAAACCCATCGCGATTATTATAGGCTTTCCGGTTTTCATAAGATTGTCAAAGTTAATCAATATCCCCGATTATAGTATCCGGAAAGCCCAAATAACACTATCTTTGTGTAGATAATTCAACCTGGATAACAAATTACATCAAGCGTTATGAAAAAGATATTAATCATGGCATCTTTGAGCAGCCTCCTCTTTTTCTCCTGCAAGGGCGGTGAGAAACAGCAGGAAAACCAGCAACCAGAACAGGCCCAGCAGGCAGAGCCTGAAAAGAAGGAGCCTGTGCTTGCATTCAATCCGGATTCTTTGGGAACTGAGCCTGAGTTTGACATTGTAACCTCCATGGGCACAATCCGCATCAAGCTCTATGAGGACACTCCAAAGCACAAGAAGAACTTCATCCGCCTGGCCTCCATCAAATATTACGACGGAATTCTCTTCCACCGCGTAATCCCGGGATTCATGATCCAGACCGGAGACCATTACACAAAGGATAATCCTGACCGTCCGGATGTATTCGGAACCGGAAGCCCAGGATACACCGTTCCAGCAGAGATTCTGCCTAACCATAAGCACAAGAAGGGCGCCCTGGCCGCAGCCCGCAAGGGAGACAAGGCAAATCCTGAGAAGGCTTCTTCCGGCAGCCAGTTCTACATTGTTCAGGACGCAAGGGCCTGCGCACAGCTGGATGGAGACTACACCGTCTTCGGAGAAACCGTGAGCGGCCTTGATGTGGTGGACAAGATAGCTTCCGTTAAGACCGGAGCCAGGAAAAGAGACCTCCCGGATACCGATATTAAGATTATCTCGATCCTTCCTGTAAAATAGCCCATCGCGGAGTAAAAATTAATTTATTGAGATACAACGCATTGCATAATAATTTAAATTTTTTTGAAAAATTTTTGTCCCCGATGAAAATTTGTGGCACGGGCTTTGCAATATCTAAAAGCGTAGTTTTTTCATAGGTTAATTTTTAGGTTTGAGAAATGGGTTGGCAATCTGCCAGCCCTTTTTCAATTTATGGGCTCAGAAATAGTCCGGAGACATTAAAATTTTGCAGTTTTGCCCAAAACATATATCTTTGCAACCCTTTCCTCGAGCAGGGAAGGACAAGTAAATACTTATTTAAACATTAAAAACTCACAGTTATGTCTGTAAAAATCCGTTTATCACGTCACGGGAAGAAGAATTACGCTTTCTTCCACATCTTGGCTACTGATGTCAGGGCTCCACGTGATAGCCGCTTTATTGAGCTTTTGGGATCATACGATCCTAACACCAACCCGGCTACCATCGTCCTGAATGTAGACAGAGCAGTTTACTGGCTCCAGAACGGTGCCCAGCCAACTATCACAGCAAGAAGAATCCTCTCTTACAAGGGCGCTCTGCTTAAGAAGCACCTTGCAGAGGGAGTTAAGAAGGGTGCCCTCACCCAGGAACAGGCCGATGCCAAATTCAACGCTTGGGTAGCAGAGAAAGAGGCTAAGGTTGAAAAGAAGAAGGAAAGCCTGAAGGTTTCCAAGGCAGATGCCAAGAAGGCTGCAGTTGAGGCTGAAAGCAAGGTAAACGCTGCTCGCGCAGAGGAACTTGCAAAGAAGAAGGCCGAGGCTGAGAAGGCTGCCGAAGAGGCTCGCAAGGCTGCCGAGGCAGAGGCTAAGGCCGCTGAGGAAGCTGCCCAGGAGGCCGCTGCACCTGCAGAGGAAGCTAAGGCTGAGTAATCCCATGGACCTTGCATCCGCGGCACAGATAGCCAAGACTTACGGAAACAAGGGAGAAGTTCTCCTGAGAGTAGAGTCTGACCGCTTTTCTGAAATGCTGGAAGGATGCCAGAGTAAGGGAAAAGAACTCGAGGAACCGGTGTTCATCTATTTTGACGGACTGCCGGTTCCTTTTTTTATTTCTTCCGCCACCCACAGAAGCGGCAATGCCTGGGTTGTAACCTTCTCTACCGTAAGGGACAGCGCCCACGCGGAAGAGGTTGTAGGCAGAGACCTCTTTCTGGAATCTTCTGAGGATGATTTGCTCAGCGATCTGGATGTTCTCGTAGGCTATACCGTTATCTCTAAAGAGGGAGTAAAGGCGGGAAAAGTCTCCAGGGTAATAGAATATCCTAACAACATCTGCCTGGAACTTGAAGAGACGGAAACTCTCCTTCCGTTCCACGAAGACCTGGTCCTTTCCTTTGACCAGGAAAACAAAACCATAGTGATGACAATTCCCCAGGGACTACTGGGATAAACACTCCAAAATCTTACTGCCATGAAACAAATCCTTGCCACACTGTTTATAGTTATGGCTCTCTTCCTTTCAAATTGCGGAAGAGAAAACAAAAGTGTTTTCACAATAAAGGGAGAAGTCTCCGATTCCCTTGCCAACATTCCGGGAGTCAAGGCTTTGCTCATGCAAGAGTCTCCGCGTCAGACAGATACATGTGATTTAGTTAACGGAAAATTCGAGTTTACGGGAGAGGCGGATAACCTTTCAGGCGCAATTGTCTTCATTTCCACTCCCGAGCATCCGCAACCGGATTTTGACACTCCTCATATAATGCCGGATTTCTTTGTTCCGGTAGTTAAAGAAAAGGGTGTTACGGAGATTTTCATCGGTGATGAAATAAATGTAAAAAGTGGGGAGTTGTCCAGAAATTACTATGATTTTCAGAAGGCTGTGCTGGCTTTTCAGATAGAAATCAACAAGGCTATGGAATCAGAGCCGGAAGAGGAAAAAGCGCTCAAGATTCAGGACAGCATTTACAGTCAGATGAATCAAATGCTTAGAGAATACTATGAAAGGAACACAGACAATGTGATTGGCGTGAATTCTTTGCAGATAATTCTCTTAGGCAATAGTCTTTCTGATGAGGACATTATCCGCTACTGGGATATGGCTTCTCCGCAACTTAGGGAAGACAAGAGTTTAAGGCAGGTTCTTGAGATGTGTCTTTCAGCGAGAGGACTAAAACTTGGGGAAGACGGAAAGATTGTGGAGAAAGCCTCCGGCAACGCTTCCGTTGGGAAAAAGTTTGTGGACTTTTGGGTGAGGACGGTGGACGGAACGCCTGGCCGCATATCTGACTATCTGGGGAAGGGAGATTATGTGCTTATGGATTTTTGGGCCCACTGGTGCGGCCCTTGCATCAACGAGATGAAGAATCTTGCACGGATTAACGCCGAATATGCCGGCAAGAATTTCAAGATGATTAGCGTGAGTATAGAGGATGAAGTGGTGGAGACCCCACGGGTTATCAAGGAAAACAACATGACCTGGACTCAGCTTGTTTCTACAGATGAGGTCCTTGACAACGACTATGGAATCTTCTTCATACCATATCTGATCCTGTTCTCTCCGGACGGAACCATTCTGGAAAAGAACATCCGGGGACAGGCTCTTGACGAGGCACTGAAAAAGTATCTGGGCGAATAGTCCTACAGGCTCTCGATATATTTCTTTGGGGAGAGCCCCGTTTCTTTCTTGAAAAATTTCCCGAAAGAAGACTGGTCTGCAAAGTTCAGTTTCTCAGCGGTTTCTTTGATGGAAGCCCCGGGAAGCCGGAGCATGTTCCTGGCTCTGGTGGCTATGTGCTGGGCTATGAGCTGGGAGGCTGTCTTTCCGGTTTCTTCCTTTAGTATAAGGCTCAGGTACTGCACGCTAATGAAGAGTTTGTCGGCATAGAAAACAGGGTTGTGCTCCTTCTCTCCAAATTCCCTGAGC
>JAFZMA010000098.1 GCA_017551215.1 Bacteroidales bacterium
GTGCGGTCCCAGATTTCCCAGGCCTTAGGTTCTTCCGGGCAAACTCTCCAGCACCTTCCGCAGCCTATGCAGGTCGCTTCTTCCAGTTTTGGCTCTTTAAGGCCTTTTCCGCCTTTAACCTCAACTGCTGTAATGCATTTCTTTGGGCAGGCTTCCACACAGAGATTGCACTGCTCCGGATTCTTTGCCTTGGCAGCTATCTGCTTATGAATCTTGCAGTTCTTTGGAACATAAACCGCCTTGCGGACAATTCTCTGCTGTTGCTGCTCATTCTCAGCGATATCGCCGAGCCTTGATGCAGCTCCTAATTTATTGATTACGCTTGAGCCAACTACAGCTGCTACAAACAACCCTGCAGTTTTCAGGGCATCTCTTCTTCCTTTATTGATTTCCTTTTCCATTATTCGCATTATTTGACACAAAGATAACTCAAAAATCAGGCCGTTTTTCAACTGATTTTGTTAAATTTGGAAGGTGAACATCTTTAAAAGGGTATATGATTTTTATCGCGACGGCTTCAGGAACATGGAAGTCGGAAAGACTCTGTGGCTGATTATCCTGATTAAGCTCGCGATAATATTCCTGATTCTGAGAGTGTTCTTCTTCCGTCCGGAACTTTCCCGCTACAATACTGATTCCGAAAAGGCGGAGCATGTTATTGAAAACCTGACTAAACAACCTTGATATGTTACTGACTTCATCACTTGCAGATGCCTCCAGGCTGCAATTTGCGCTGACTGCCATGTACCACTGGCTGTTTGTGCCTCTGACACTTGGCCTGGGCATACTGATAGCAATCTTCGAGACAAAGTACTATCGCTCGGGCGATGAGTCCTGGAAAAAACTGACACGTTTCTGGAACAGGATCTTTGCCATAAACTTTGCCTGCGGCGTGGCAACGGGAATCATTCTGGAGTTCGAGTTCGGAACTAACTGGAGCAATTATTCCTGGTTTGTGGGAGATATTTTCGGCGCCCCGCTGGCTATAGAGGGAATCTTTGCGTTCTTTATGGAAAGCACGTTCTTTGCCGTGATGTACTTTGGCTGGGACAAGGTGAGCAAGGGATTCCATCTGCTGAGTACCTGGCTCACTGCGATAGGGGCGAATCTTTCCGCTTACTGGATTCTTACGGCAAACGGCTGGATGCAGAACCCTGTTGGAGTGGAATTCAATCCTCTTACTGCCAGAAACGAGATGGTGGATTTCTGGTCAATCGTGTTCTCTCCTACAACACTCAGCAAGTTCTCCCACAGCGTAATGAGCGGATTCCTCGTAGCCTCAATTGTGGTGATAGCCATCTCCTGCTGGTATCTGAAAAAGCAGAGGAACAGAGAGTTTTCTCTGCGAAGCATAAAGTACGCCACTGTATTCGGACTGGTTGCAATCTTTGCCCTTATGGCTACCGGACACACTTCCGCCGTTACAGTTACCAGAACCCAGCCAATGAAGCTGGCGGCAATGGAGGGTTTGTATCGCGGAGAAAACGGAACTCCATTCGTGGGTTTTGCAGTGCTGAATCCAAAGAAGACATATAATAACAGCGAGGATCCTTACCTTTTCAACATCTCCTTCCCTAAAGTGCTGTCTTTCATTGCTAACGGAGATTTCAACAGCTTTGTGCCGGGAATTTCGGATATAATTGAAGGCGGCTATAAGTATAAGGATGCCAAAGGAGAGGAGAAGACAGCTCTGTCTTTCCAGGAGAAGGTGGATAGGGGAAATATGGCGCGCAGGGCATTGTCTCTGTATGCACAGTACAAGGATGACCCGGATACATCCAAGCGCAACCAGATTCTCTCCCAGGCCAAAGTCTATCTGGACGAGAACTTCGAGTACTTTGGATATGGATTCCTCAAGAATCCGGAAGACAGCATTCCTAATGTGCCTGTAACGTTCTACTCTTTCAGGATAATGGTTATGCTGGGAGGCTATTTCATTCTCTTCCTGATAGTTTGCTGGTGGCTGATGAAAAAGAAGGTTCTGGAAAAGAAGAAATGGTTCATTTTCTTTGCGATATTGTCCGTACCGCTTGTATATATCTGCGCGGAGGCCGGATGGGTTGTGGCAGAGGTTGGAAGGCAGCCTTGGACAATTCAGGATCTGCTGCCGATCGGGGCCTCCGTTTCCGGAGTTTCTTCCTCCAATGTGTGGACTACATTCATAATCTTTGCGGTGCTGTTTACAACTCTTCTCATCGCTGAGCTGAAAATTGCCTTCAACCAGATAAAGAAAGGTCCTGATGGAATCAAATGGAACTGATGGTCAAACTGTTAAACCTATTTTGCTATGACTACTTATCACTTTCTACAACTATATTGGTGGGCCATTGTTTCCATTCTTGGTGCGGCCCTGGTATTCCTGATGTTCGTTCAGGGAGGTCAGACCCTGATTGGAGGAGTTGCCCGCACAGATGACGAGAAGAAACTTCTGCTCGGCGTTCTTGGACACAAGTGGGAACTTACGTTTACCACTCTGGTTACTTTTGGCGGAGCGGCCTTTGCTTCATTCCCGCTGTTCTATTCCACTAGCTTCGGGGGCGCTTACTGGCTCTGGATTATAATTCTGCTTTCCTTTGTTATTCAAGCGTTTTCATACGAATTCAGGAGCAAGGAGAAGAATCTTCTTGGAAAGAAGACATACGAACTGTTCCTGCTGTTGAACGGCATAGTAGGCACACTCCTGATAGGGGTTGCGGTAGCCACTTTCATTTCCGGCGGCAACTACGCAATGGACAAGATGAACCTTACCGTTCCGTCTTCCAACATTGTGTCTTACTGGACCAACAACTACAGGGGTCTGGAACTGATATTCAAGCCTTTCAACCTTCTTCTCGGACTGGTTGTATTCCTGGCGGCCAGAACATTAGGACTGCTTTACGTGTATAACCAGACTTCAAAGATGGAAGGAGACGCGGCATCTGACATTGCATCGCGCTGCCAGAGCAAGCTGAAAGTTACCGGCATAGGCTTTGTCCTGTTCTTTGTAGCCTTTGTGGTTTGCATGCTTATGCAGACAGGCTACCGTTTAGACGTCAGCTCAGCGATGTTCAACGGAGTGGACGGACCGCTGGTGGAAGAGCCTTACGCATATCTTCACAATATGCTGAATTTCCCGTGGATTACAGCCGTTTTCCTGATAGGTGTTGTGCTTGTTCTTATAGGACTGTACAGGGCGATATTCAAGGGAAAGAGCGCGTTCTATGTAACCGGACTGGGTGTATTCCTGGCAGTTGCTTCCATGCTCCTTTGCATTGGATGGGGAGATTTGGCTTACTTCCATTCACTTAACGACATTCAGAGTTCACTCACGCTCTATAACAGCTCATCCAGCCTTTATACACTCAAGACAATGGCCTGGGTTTCACTGGCTGTACCTTTTGTAATCCTCTACATAGGCTATGTGTGGAAGAAGATGACTGCAAAGTAATATCCGTCTATGGAAGAAAAGAAGAAATTCAGACTCGGGCTATTGCCTAAGGTCATAATCGCGATAGGTCTGGGTATACTGTGCTCACTGTTTTTCCCAGAGTGGGCGGCAAAAGCCGTGGCAACGTTTAACTCTCTGTTCAGCAATTTCCTTGGATTCATAATTCCGCTGCTGATTCTGGGACTTGTGGCTCCAGGTATCGCCGAGATGGGGAAAGGGGCAGGGAAACTGCTGCTGATTACGGTGATCCTGGCATACGCCTCAACCATAATGGCAGGCTATTTCTCCTATTTCACCTGCGAGGCTGCATATCCTGCAATACTGGACAAAGACCCGTCTTTTGCACTTGCTGCGCTTAACGAGTCTGCCGGCATAAAGCCTTATTTTTCAATAGATATGCCTCCGGTATTCGGGGTGATGACAGCCTTGATTCTGGCGTTTGTACTGGGACTTGGAGCTGCATACGCCAAGTCTGAAAC
>JAFZMA010000099.1 GCA_017551215.1 Bacteroidales bacterium
AAGGTTCTGCTTGACAAGATTCCGGAAGGGGTCTACGATGTGAATATAGAGCCGGCTTTCCTGGACAGGGTTGTTATGTTGCCGGAGAACGGTAAGGATGGCTAAGGTATTGGGCATTACGGGAGGAATAGGCTCCGGAAAAAGCTTTGTATGCGGAGTCTTCCGGTCTTTGGGATGCAAGGTATATGACTCGGACTCAAGGACCAAGGAACTTTATGAAGAGAATCCCCGCATTCTGGAAGGCCTGACCGGTATTCTGGGCAAGTCTATCCTGAACAAGGGAAAGCTCAACAGGAAGGCAATGGCCTCCATCATCTTCAGCGACAGGACCCTTCTGGAAAAAGTGAAGGATTTTGTCTATCCTTTTGTGATGGAAGATTTCTGCCAATGGAAGAGATGGAAGAGGGGAACGGTGATTTTTGAAAGTGCCGTTATCCTTGAAAATGAATATGTAAGGAGCTTTGTGGACAAGACACTGGTTGTTACCGCTCCGCTGAAGGAAAGGGTCCGCAGGGTGATGGAAAGAGACGGCAGCACCAAAGAAGAAGTGGAAGCAAGGCTCAAGAGCCAGACATCTGACAGGAAAAGAATCCGTCTGGCAGATTTTGTGATAGAATCCGTAACCGGAGCAGACATTGAATCCCAGGCAAGAAAGATCCTGGAGGAAATGCAGGACTCCAGACTATAAAGGGAAAAGATAACCGTATGGCATTCAAGTGGATATTGGGAGCGTTAGGCTGGGTTGTCGGTGGCTACATCGGCGGCATCATCGGCTTTTTCATTGGCTCTGCCATAGACGGCAGCTCTCAGAAGAGGATAGGAGCAGGAGGAGGCTGGACAGGCGGCAGTACAGACTGGGGAGGCGGCTATACCACCAATACCCGCAGACCTTATTCCCAGAACGAACAGCGCAACAGTTTTCTCATAAGCCTGCTCGTCCTCTCTACAGCCGTAATGAAAGCAGACGGCAAGGTTCTCCGCAGCGAGCTCAACTACATAAAGGACTTCATTCGCCAGAACTTTGGAGATAGTGCCGTACAGGATTCCCTGAATGTAATCAAGAAGCTGCTGCAGAGCAACATAGACGTTTACCAGGCTTGCTCTCAGATAAAGTCTTACATGCAGATTTCCCAGCGTCTGCAATTGTTCCACTATCTGCTGGGAATAGCTCAGGCAGACGGTCAGGTTTCTCCAGAGGAAAGCAGCCTTCTGTTTACAATCGGCGGCTATCTTGGGCTCAACGAGAAAGACATCCGCAGCATAATGGGAATGTTCGAGCCGGAGAAGGATCCGTACAAGATTCTGGAAATTGACAGTTCTGCAACGGACGATGAAGTGCGCAAGGCCTACCGCAAGATGGCGGTCAAGTTCCATCCGGACAAGGTGGAGAGCCTTGGAGAAGACGTCAAGAAGGCTGCGGAAGAAAAGTTCAAGAGCGTTCAGAGCGCTTACGAGCAGATAAAGAAAGAACGAGGAATGAAATAATTTTTAATTGTACAAATATGAAGACAGATTTAGCTAAAGTACTTACAGTCAGTGGCGAGCAGGGACTCTTCACATACGTGGCACAGGCCACCAGAGGAGCCATTCTGGAATCTATGCTCACCAAAAAGAGATTTGCTGCCGGCGCATCCACAAAGATGAGCGCACTCAGCGATATTTCCATTTTCACACAGGATGGAGAAAAGAAACTCCAGGAGGTTCTGGAGGCAATGAAAACTGTACTCGGCGATGAGAAGGCTCCATCCGGCAAGAGTGCTCCTGAGGTTCTGAAGGAGTTCTTTGCAAAGGTTGTTCCGGACTATGATGCAGACCGCTTCTATCCTTCTCACATGAAGAAGGTTGTTGAGTGGTATAACTGCCTTAAAGAATATGCAAGCCTGGACTTTGAATCTGAGGAAGACCAGACCAAGGCATCCGACAATGAAGAAAGCGCAAAGACCGCAGCCTCAAAGCAGGCCAAGGAAGCATCCAAGCAGAAAGGCGCAAAGGTGAGCGGCAAGCAGGCGGCTCCGTCTAAGACAAGCGTTCCGAGAAAGGTTGTATAATCATCTATGAGTCAGAAAAAAACTCATAGAGTGCAGCTGATAACCCTTGGCTGCTGCAAGAACAGGGTAGATTCCGAGCATCTTCTGGCAAAACTGGCAGAAGGGTTTGAAATCATTCCAGAGGAGGAACCGTATCAGGCAGCAAAGCCTGATACGGTGATCATCAACACCTGCGGATTCATCGGAGACGCAAAAAAGGAATCCATAGACGAGATTCTGGAAGCCGTAAAGGCAAAGGAGGATGGCTATATAGGAAGGATTGCCGTATGCGGCTGCCTTGCAGAACGTTACAGGAAAGACCTTGAGGAGAGCATTCCGGAGGTGGATGCCATATTCGGGGCTTTCCAGTGGAAGGAAATGGTCAAATGGATGAACGTTTCTTCCCAGAAAGACTGGACGGCAAGGCATCTTACAACACCATCCCATTACGCATATCTCAAGATTGCAGACGGTTGCAACCGCAAGTGTTCCTACTGTGCTATCCCGCTGATCAAGGGACGGTTTGTCTCCGTTCCTATGGCTACACTTGAGAGGGAGGCCAAGGCGCTGGCAGACAAGGGAGTGCGCGAACTCATCCTCATAGCCCAGGATACCACTTTCTACGGAATGGACCTGTACGGCAAGAAAATGCTGGCTCCGCTCATTGAAAGGCTTTCCCGCATAAAGGGCATAGAATGGATAAGGATACATTATTCCTATCCCACCGGATTCCCGAAAGATGTTCTGAAGGTGATGGCGGACAACCCAAAGGTCTGCAAGTATCTGGACATTCCCCTGCAGCATTCTTCTACCAAAATACTCAAGATGATGCGCCGCGGAGTGGATGAGGAAAAGCAGCAGAAACTCATTGATGACCTCAGGGATAAGGTTCCTGGCATTGTCCTCAGAACCACTATGATAGTAGGCCATCCCGGAGAAGGGGAGGAAGAGTTTGAAAACCTTCTGGACTTTGTCCGCAGAAACCGCTTTGAGATGCTGGGCGCCTTTACCTACTCGGAGGAAGAGGGGACATACGATGCGTCTCACTTCAAGGACGATGTTCCGGAAGCTGTCAAGAAAAGGAGATACCGCTGCCTGATGAAGCTTCAGAGCCGCATTTCCTTGGAAAACAACAGGAAGAGAGTAGGGGGAGTGGAGAAGGTAATCATCGATGATTATAAAGACGGATACCTTATTGCCAGAAGCCAGAAGGAGAGTCCGGAGGTAGACGGCAACATAATCATAGACTTGGGTGAAGCTCCGGCAGGATTTGACCCTACGCAATTTATTGGTAAATTTGCGGCTGTAAGGATTATCTCCGCCACTGAGTACGACCTGACGGGAGTTCTTGCCGGCGGATACGAAAAAGAAAACAAATAAAACAAAATCAGAATATTATGAAATTACTCGAAGGAAAGGTTGCCCTGATTACGGGTGCAGCAAGAGGAATCGGCAAGGCAGTTGCCCTCAAGTTTGCCTCTGAAGGAGCAAACATCGCTTTTACAGACCTCGTTATCGATGAACTCGGCGAGCAGACAAAGAAAGAACTGGAAGCTTTCGGAGTAAAGGTTCTTGCCATTGCATCCAATGCCGCTGATTTCCAGCAGGCTCACGATTCCGTTGCACAGGTAGTCAAGGAACTAGGAAGAATAGATGTTCTTGTTAACAACGCCGGTATAACCAAAGACGGACTCATGCTGAAG
Source organism: Bacteroidales bacterium (assembly GCA_017551215.1). Next base: position 3,731 of record JAFZMA010000099.1, read on the forward strand.
ATGACTGAGGCTCAGTGGGATGCAGTTCTTGCGGTTAACCTCAAGAGTGCTTTCAACTTCATCCACGCCGTTACTCCTGTTATGATGAGCCAGAAGGGCGGAAGCATCATCAACATGTCTTCTGTTGTTGGAGTTCACGGCAACGCCAGCCAGTGTAACTACTCTGCTTCCAAGGCCGGTATGATAGGTCTTGCAAAGAGTATAGCCCAGGAGATGGGAAGAAGGGGAATCCGCGCAAACGCAGTAGCTCCGGGATTCATTATCACAGAGATGACAGACAAGCTTCCTGAGGAAGTAAAGCAGGACTGGTACAAGAAGATTCCTCTCCGCAGAGGCGGTACTCCTGAGGATATTGCAAACGTATGCCTCTTCCTGGCAAGCGATATGTCTTCATACGTTTCCGGCCAGGTTATTCAGGTTTGCGGCGGAATGATGATGTAATCTCAGGATTATTCCATTATTTTCTTCTGGTTGTGGAGATACCGGCTGAGCTGCCGTGCTTCCGGGAAATCATACTTCCGTCTGCCGTATGTCAACCAGCTTATGGCAAGGTCGGTTTCTCCTAACATCTGACAAGCTACGGCTATGTTGAATGCAGCATAGCCGGCTTTTTCATTAGAGGAGTTCTCCGTATAAGTCATCCAGGTCTTGATAGCCTCCTCCCATTTAAAATCCATGGCGTTCTTGTACGCATTGTGCCAGTTGGTTTCTTCCGGATAGTTTATCAGCATCCACTCTTCTTCTATCCAGTTGTTTGAAATGTGTTTTGCCATCTTGGCTCCAATGGTAGAGACAATGAGAGAATCGTTCTCTTCCAGGAAAGAATTTATGGCTTGATCCGATAAACTGAATTCAATCGGAATGCGGAAGATTGTGGTATCGCAGATTAGTGAACTGAAAAGAGTTGTATCGGCAATGGCATCATATACATCCATATTTGCAATGGTTATCATTTCCGCATTGGTATATGAACTGTCATAACCGCTGTATCCTTTTGAAATCATTGTCTTTCCAAAGGATATGTTCTTCATTATCACCAGCGTACCGCTTCCGGTAGCCATCATCAGCTGCTCGAGGTATTCCTTGTCGGATGTTCCGGAATACTCCGCCTGGGGGATGGTGAAAGCTCCAACCTCTCCTTCTTCCAGGGCGTTGGCGGTTTCTATGAATCTTGCAGCTCCAAGGGCCATTATCGCTGAGACTGTGCTGTCTTCTTCTTTGTCTTTATAGGTTGTGACTATTGCAATGTTCTGGTCTTCAGCATCCAGCGTAAAAGTTTTAGGCTGCAGTACATCAACTTTGAAGAGCATTGCCTGAGGCATGGCGCAACTTGCAAGGGCAAGCCCGGCAAGGGCTATGATTCCGTATCGCTGAAAATGTTTCATATTCCTGAATTTACCTGCAATAATTGCACCAAGAAGGGGCTTTTACAAAATGTTCAGGCTCTGCTCTCGGATTTTCTCCAGCTCATCTTTCATTTTGACCACGAGGGCTTGAATCTGAGCGTCGTTGGCCTTGCTTCCAAGGGTGTTGATTTCCCGGCCCATCTCCTGCACAATGAATCCCAGTTTCTTTCCAGCCAGAGGGTCGTTTTTCAGGGTATCCATGAAATAGCTGCAATGCTGGGCCAGACGCACCTTTTCCTCGTTGATATCCAGCTTTTCCACGTAGAAGACTATCTCCTGCTCAAGGCGTTCCGGATTTGCCTCTATCCCGCTCTTTTCTATCTTTTGGCGGAGGCGTTCCTTGATAGCGGGCACTCTCTTGACATCCAGCTTTTTGACTTCTTCAAGACAAGACAGGATTTTGGCAACTCTTGAGGTAACGTCCGATGCCAGCGCCTTTCCTTCCTCTATCCTGTAGGCATTAGTCTTTTTTATCGCTGAGGAAATAGCCTTGTCTATCTTTTCCCAGTCTGTGTTGGAGAATTCAATTTGCTTGGTTTCCAGCACATCCGGCATCCTTACAATGGAGGCCATAAGGAATGATTCAGACAAAGAATCTCCCAATGAGTCTATAAGCACATCCAGTCCGCTGTCTACATTTCCGGAAACGTAACCATCCTGAATAGGAAAATAAACCTTTCTGTCTATATTCCTTTTAGAAGGTTTCTTCTGCTGGATTTCCTTTATCTGTTCAAGAATGTTCAGGGCTGCCTTTGCGTTTACCTGTTTGTTGGCGGCAGGGTTCTTCAGTTCCAGAGTCAGGGAGAAGTCTATGCTTCCGCGTACAAGTTCTTGAGCTAACAGTTTCCTGATTTCCAGTTCCTTGTCTTTGGGTACAATCTGGCTCTTGAAGTTAATGTCCGCACTCTTGCCGTTGAGGGTTTTTATCTCAACCGTTATCTTTCCGTGGCTTGCAAGGGTACATTCTCCCTTGCCGTATCCTGTCATTGATCTTATCATAAGGGCAAATTTAATAAATCATCGCCGATTAAAGGCTACAGACTTATCATAACGGTAAATTAAGTATATTTGTCATTTGTGGGGATGTTCTGACAACTATTCCTTATAAGATAAAATAGAAATACAAACCGTTCAATAATATGGAAGAAAACAAAAACCCTCAGGCAAAGGAAGAAGCAAAGAACCTCAATTTCATAGAGGAAATCATAGAAGACGATCTCAAGAGCGGAAAGCATAAGAGTATACTTACCCGTTTCCCTCCTGAGCCCAACGGTTATCTGCATATCGGGCATGCAAAGAGTATTTGCCTGAACTTTGGAGTTGCCAAAAAATATGGAGGCAAGACCAACCTGAGGTTCGACGATACAAATCCGACCAAGGAAGACGTGGAGTATGTGGATTCCATAAAGAACGATATCCGCTGGCTTGGCTTCCAGTGGGCAGAGGAAAGATATGCTTCTGACTATTTCCAGCAGTTGTACGATTGGGCAGAACTTCTGATTAAGAAGGGCTTGACATACGTAGACGATCAGTCTCTGGAACAGATTAGGCTCAACAGGGGAACGGTTCAGAAGCCGGGAACTCCATCTCCTTTCCGTAACCGCAGCGTAGAGGAAAACCTGCAGCTCTTCCGCGATATGAGAGACGGCAAGTTCAAGGAGGGAGAAAAGGTTCTCCGCGCCAAGATAGACATGGGCCATCCAAACATGCTCTTCCGCGATCCTATAATGTACCGTATAAATTACGCTCCTCACCATCGCACGGGAACCAAGTGGTGCATCTATCCAATGTACGACTTTGCCCATGGTCAGAGCGACTCCATAGAGGGAATAACCCACAGTATCTGTACTCTGGAGTTTGATGTGCACCGCCCTCTGTACGACTGGTTTATAGAGAATCTGGAGATCTTCCCTAGCCATCAGTACGAGTTTGCAAGACTCAACCTTACCTATACCGTAATGAGCAAGCGCAAGCTCCTGGAACTTGTAAAAAACAACTATGTAAGGGGCTGGGATGATCCACGCATGCCTACCATCTGTGGTATCAGAAGAAGGGGATACACCCCGGAGAGCATTAAGATGTTCGCCGAGAAAGTGGGTGTTGCCAAGAGAGACAACATCATAGACCTCTCCCTTATGGAGTGGTGCGTAAGGGAAGACCTGAACGCAAGGAGCAACCGCTATATGGCTGTGCTTGACCCTGTTGAACTGGAGCTGGAAGGATGGCCGGAAGGTCAGGTAGACTGGGTTGAGGCTCCGCTGAATCCGGCTTTCCCGGATGGGCCTAAACGCAAGATTCCTTTCACCGGACATGTATATATAGAGAGGGCAGACTTTATGGAGAATCCTCCTAAGAAGTACTTCCGTCTCCAGCCTGGCGGAGAGGTAAGGCTCAAATACGGCTACATAATCAAGTGCAAGGACATAATCAAGGATGCAGACGGCAATATAACAAAGATTATCTGCACATACGATCCTGCATCCAAGCCTGGAGCCGGCCCTTGGAGAACCGTAAAGGGCACTATCCACTGGGTTAGCATTGACCATGCAAAGAAGCTGGAAGTAAGGCTGGTAGACCGCCTCTTCACAGAACAGTTCATGGACCAGATTCCAGAGGGCAAGGACTACAAGGATTATCTCAATCCTCACTCCATGGATATTGTTACCGCATTCGCCGAGCCAGCCCTTCTGGAAGACAACTCCGGCATTGCAGTCCAGTTTGAGCGTACCGGCTACTTCTTCAAGGATCAGGACAGCACGCCAGAACTCCCTGTCTTCAACCGCACTGTCACCCTGAAGGACACATTCAAGATGAAATAGAAATAATCTTTACGGATTAATTTCAAAACATAGTCAGATGAATTCAATCAGAACAGCAATTATTATTGTGGTTCTTGCAGTTGCCTGCAAGTCCAACACCGCTAACACCACATCTGAACCTTCCGGAATAACCTTCACCCAGGAAGAACTGATGATACTGAACCGGTCGGATTCTGTGATGTACCTTACTGTCATCGGCGACAAGTCAGACAGCCTTATCCTCAGAAAAACGTCAAGAGACTTTACCGAAGAAGAACTCCAAAGCCCGGAGGTGAAAACTCTTGCCAGAAATCTCCTTGCCACCGTTCAGGACCCGAGTCAGGACGGTGTCGGAATTTCCGCCCCGCAGGTTGGCCTCAACCTCAGGATGATTGCCGTAATGCGCTATGACAAAGAGGATAAGCCAATTGAACCATACGCCAACATCCACATCACATATTTCAGCCCAAACATCAAGTCCGGCCCTGAAGGCTGCCTCTCCGTTCCAAACTACAGAGGCATTGTTCCGCGTTCAGACAGCATCATAGTCTCATACTACGACATCAACTCAAAAACCAGCAAAACAGACACGATAGGGGGCTATACCGCCATAATCTTCCAGCACGAGACAGACCACCTGGAAGGCATCCTTTACATAGACCGTGCAGATTCCGTCTTCTTCAACCAGAAATCTGCCGACGAACGCAAACTCTTTGAGCAGCAAGGCGCCTACACCAAACCCGCCTGGTGGCCCTACAAACTTGTAAATTAAATAGTTACGCCACCAATCCAGACCTCCTGTTTGTAGCAGGTTTTATTATGGCTCAAGGATTTTACAGAATGAGCCTGGGAGAAGAATGTTGTCCACGAGCATGGCGGCCTTAAAGAGCGGAGCAATTTCCTTGTCTGTGAAACCGGCTATACCACAGCCGATTCGTGTAACCAGAAAGGTGAGTTCCGGGTGCTGCATTGCAAAGGCAATAAACTGGTCCACGTATGGCTTGATAGTTTCCACGCCACCTTGCATTGTTGGGATAGCGTATGTCTGGCCATGCAGGCCGACACCTTCTCCCCAGACAGCACCGAATTTCTCGTACGCGTATCGGGCCGCACCGCCGCCGTGGGCTCCGGAAAGGTTGCTGCCAAAGACAAAGATTTCTCCGGGCTTTAGCTCAGCGATGGAGTTAGGGGAACGGCGTTTCTTGCGTGTCCCGGAGGTTACCGAATTATGTGCGTGTTGCTTATTGTCAGACATTTGCGCATTGGCATGGGTGCGTACTTTGTGCGGCATCTGGAACGGAATCTCCATAGAGAGTTCCATGAAGCCCTTGTACTTGCCGTTTCTGTACCACGGAGTCTGGTAAATAAGCTTTTTTACGCCGTTTTTCTCTATGGTGTAGGAGTTTGAGCGTGGATGCTCCAGAAGGTCCTTTAAAAGGGTTCTGGCAGGCTCAGGATGGCAATCCAGCACATTTTTACCTATGAGGTCTTCCATTCCGGGCTTGAGGAAAGTTCGTCTGGCCTTTTGGTTCATAAAGAGTATTGTTCCCTCCGTGTTGCAGACAGTTACCGCAAAGTCGGTTTCTTCTATGTAATTTATTTCTTTCATGGCTGTACGAAGTTAATGAAAAAAAACATCCCAATCAGCCATGTAATCAGAATACTGATATCGCAACCAGACGTCTGCCGATATCGTGCAAAGCCCTCTCTATCTTGGAGGCCTGTTTGCCGGATATTGCAAAGTCTCCTCTTTTATAATGTCTTAGCAGAGAGGAATTAAAGCCTGACAACTCTGCAAACTTCGTGAGATTTATAAAGTCCAGATCATCAAATACAGACGCCACATCATACTTGAATTCAAATTCAGGATTCACTAACTCTTCAGGAATCTCCATTCCTCTTGCAGGATAGGTACTCCTGACCTCTTCCAGTGTATTCATAAAGTCTTCTTTGGCTTTTGCCACGCTTTTACCGTCACCGATAATAATGCCGCATTTAAGTCCATCACTATAAACGGAATACCCTCTCTCGTCCTTTTCTATGATAACCTGCATTTTCATAATCAGAATCCTATTTGCTTCTTCAATTTTGATAATAATCCTTTTCTAACTTCCTGACTCCAGTGCCGTTCAATAGGAAGTTGCAAACCTGTTGTTTTATGGATATAGATATCGTGCTTCTTGCCATGTCTAAATAACTCATATCCATGTTCAATGGCAACATCCTTCAACTCGCTCCACTTCATACCCTTCCCGCCATTAAGTTTGACAATGCAAAACTAACACATTTTTGAGATAACTCAAAATCTTCCTTTCCATTCAGATTATCCATGAAAATTAGTGGTTTATGATTCAATACCCGCAAATCTACCGCCTCATCCTCCTCATTTCCAAACAAAACGGTAAAATTTACCCACCACCAAAGAAGAATTTGCAGTTTACGCAAAACGTCAACGACAATTCCCTTAGACTCACCAATTTAAGAACATAGTAGAAGAGACATAAAGGATGATGTAACCTGATTCATGTTCCGGCCGAGGCGCCCTGTCCTTGCGCTCAGCTGCAATGTATTCCCTTTCTCAGCGATTGTATTATGCTATATTTTGGAGTGTAGTTTACCGTGTTACTCTGAATCTTTAATTGCTGTTTTCAGTTTCTCCCTTATTTGTCCAACCTCCTCGGCTAACTGGGCGGAAGACGGCATATAGAGTTCATAACGGCTCGCCATTATTGTCTTGTTGTCTTCCGGTAATGCCATTTTTACCACTGTATCGTTCTTGCTGGAACACAGCAAAATCCCTATAGTGGGATTCTCTTCCTTCAGCTTCTCGCACCTGTCGTAATAGTTAACATACATTTGCAACTGACCTAAATCCTGATGAGTAAGCTTTCCGGTTTTAAGTTCCACTAACACAAAACATCTGAGAAGTCTGTTATACAGCACAAGGTCAACAAAGAACTCGTCATCCTCCAGCAATAATCTCCTTTGACGCGCAACAAAAGAGAATCCCTTTCCCATTTCTAGCAGAAACTCCGCAAGGTGGTCTATGATAGCACTCTCAAGATCTTTCTCATAGTAATAAGCCTTTCTTTCCAGCCCCAGAAACTCCAGCATCATAGGATCCTTAATTACCTCTTGGGGAGTCTCTGGTATTCTTTCTCGCCTTGCAACCGCCAGAACGGCTTCCTTATCGTTACTCTTCAGAAGCCTCTCATACAATCCTGAGTTTATCTGCCTTTCAAGTTCCCTGCTATTCCAGCCATTATTTACTGCTTCAAGTTCGTAATATTCTCTTTTATAAGCATTTGATATTTGTATTAGTAGCCTGTACTGGGTCCAATTTAATTGGGAACGCAGTGCGTTCCCAATTGGGTACAGGCGGTAGAACTGTCTACAAAACTTCAGTTGCCTCATTCCAAACCCGCTTCCATACTCTGGCTCCAGCCGCTCCGCAAGTCTCTTTATAAGGTAACTCCCATACTCAGCTCTCTCCTTTCCCTGCTGCTCCTCCTCAAATATCCTACGCCCGATATTCCAGTACATTTGCACTCGGCTGAAGTTCACGCTCCTGACAGCCCCCTCTCTTGCTTTGTCTATTATTCCCTTTATCTCTCCGACAAATCCCTCTTTAATGGTCTTCACTTCTTCCATAACATAAAATACTTTCAGTTACCGCAAATCTACCGCCGCATTCCCCTTGTCTCCAAGCCAAACGGTAAAATTTACCCGCCACAAAAGAAGTTTTTGCAGTTTATGCAAAATGTCAACGACAAAATACTTCATCAAAAATTCGGAATCCGCCAACTTTTTTTAAAATTGACAAAATCTGTCAATCTTCCGCCATACCTTTACCTCCGAAAAGATCAATCACTAATTTTTCTCGAATTATGACAAAAAAGCAAAAGGACACAAATGCCCAATCCTCAGATAATGTGGTTGTGGCCGGTTATAAAATCCCTAAGAGTAACCCCAATGCAACCTTGACTACGGTCAAAGTCAACGGTGTAAAACTGGAACTTGAAGTTATGGACCTCCTGGAAAAGTACAGGGCGCAAAAGCTCTACGACTACTTTGAGTTTTCAGGCCTGGGCACATACGCTGAAAGCCCGAAGGAAGAAAAGAAATACGCTGCCTACGAAAAGTGGGGCAAAGACGGACAGCCAACCGGCATCACATCAGACGAGGAATTCTATGCCATCCAGGAAGCCCTATGGCCAGGAAGGACTCTGATAACCCTTGAACCTGAAGATGAGGAAGATGACGAGTATGAAGATTCCGCAGACAATGAAATAGTTAAAAAGTTATTAAAAGGAAGTAAGAATTATTGATATGACAAACATTAAAATTGCAAAACAGGTACTTGGCGAAGATTGCGAGGAGTATTTCACACTTGTAGAAGAGCCACCTTATAAGGGGTTTGCTGTGGTTGCCTGCAATCCAAACAGTGAGGACGGAAAGGTGCTTTTAGGTCTCCCTTCGTTCGTTATTATTAAGGACGGTGTTGGTAAAATAGCAGACGGTGAAGTGTTTGAGGACTTGTTGTTTAGAGAAATAGATGATTAGTTTACTTGGGGCAATGAATTACCAGAATTTTGAAGACTACAAGAAAGCTGTGAAAGCCTATCTGATGAAGAAGTTAGGGGTTTCAGAACAGGTCAGCGAGAGCTGGATGAAAAGGAGCGACAAAGCCTTGGAAGGGTACTGGGAAGACAAATTGCCAGTATCAGCAACAGCAACAGGGATAGCCAGAGGTTTACTGTAAAGAACGATATAATCTGAATCTTTCCTCAGCGATTGAACCTTGCCTTGATTTCCTGACTCGTTTTTTGAATAACGCAAGAATAATAGTAAATTTGTATAGCTCAGCGATAAGAACATGAATTGGTATTATAAAGATTGTATATCTGTCTTTCTATCAAAGGATAAGCAACGCATTTTAGAGTCTTTGGCTCTTCCTGGAGGAAACGATCCAGGCCAACTGAAAGCTTGGAGTGCTGAGATTGACATACTGCAAAAGATTCTTCCAAAGTATAAATTAACTGTTTCAGAAGTATTATTCGAATATACTATCCCTCGTTTAGCTAAACGTGTGGATGTGGTATTGCTCCTTCAAGGAATAGTTTTCGTCCTTGAGTTTAAGGCAGAGGAAAGAGAGTATCTGACATCTGATGTGGATCAGGTGATGGATTACGCATTGGACTTGAAGAATTTCCATAAAGAGAGTCATTGCCGTTTTATAGTGCCAATTTTAGTTGTCACTGGGGCATCTGACTCATTGACAAAGCTTTCATTGAGCACTTATGATGATGAGGTATTTGAACCTATTCTTGTGAACTCCAGTTCCCTCGAATTAGCAATAGATAATGTTCTTTCTTATACTAAGTCACAGGCATTTACTCAAGAGTCTCTGGATAGATGGTGCCTAAGTCGATATGAACCTACACCAACAATTGTAGAGGCAGCAAGTGCTCTATATCTTAATCATTCTGTAGAAGATATAACGAGAAGTGATGCTTCAGGAGAGTCCTTAAAACGTACAACTGATGATCTTCTGGAGATTATTAATCGAAGTAGGATAAATCACGAAAAGAGTATTTGTTTTGTAACAGGTGTTCCGGGAGCAGGAAAGACTTTGGTCGGACTTAATGTTGCAATAGCTCAATCAAAGAGAGCTGAGGATGTTAAAGAGAATCTGGCAGTATATCTATCTGGTAATGGCCCACTTGTAAAAGTACTTACAGCTGCGTTGGCTAGAGATAAAAAAGAACGAGAAGGTGGGAAGATAACAGATGCTAGGAGAGAGGTAAAACGTTTTATTCAGGAGATATACAACTATAGGGAGCAGATGCTTAATAAGATAAAACTCCCTATTAACAATGGTCGATTAGAGATTGACGAGAGTGTTTCTTTGGCCTCTGGAACATCTGGTCATGCAGAAATTGAACATATTGCCATTTTTGATGAAGCTCAGCGATCGTGGAATCATTCTAAACTTGCTGATTGGTTGGCAAGAGGCGGCAGTTATGGAAACAAACGCAAAGTTCCAGACTTCCCGATGTCAGAGGCTGAGTTCTTGATTTGGTCCCTAAATCTTCGTCGAGACTGGGCAGTTATTGTATGTCTTGTGGGTGGTGGACAAGAAATACATACGGGGGAAGCCGGTATTGGAGAATGGATAAGAGCTGTTAATGACACCTTCCCTGATTGGAGGATTTATGTTTCTGATAGACTGGAAGATAAGGAATATGCGGAAGGAAATATTCACAATCTTCTGGCAAATAACAAAAAGGTAGTCTATAATCCAGGTCTTCATCTTTCAGTTTCAATGCGCTCTTTCCGTGCTGAAAAGTTGTCAGCCTTTGTACATGCTCTTTTGGATAGGAATATCTCTTTAGCAAGGAGTTTATATTCAGAGATAAAAGACAAGTATCCTATAGCCATAACTAGAGATGTTGATAAAGCAAAAGAATGGCTTAGAACAAAAGCCCGTGGAAGTGAGCGTTATGGTATGGTTGTTTCTTCTAGAGCTGAACGTTTACGTCCCCTTGCAATTGATGTTAAACGTCAATGCAACGTAGAGTATTGGTTTCTGGAAGACAAAAAGAATCTTCAATCCTCTTTCTTTTTGGAAGATGTTGCTACTGAGTTTGATATTCAAGGACTTGAATTAGACTGGACGTGTGTTGCCTGGGATGGAGATCTCCGCTCGACACCTTCTGGTTGGGGCTATTTTGTGTTCTCGCATAACACATGGAGAAACAATAAAAAAGAAGAAAACAGAGCCTATCAGCTCAATGCATATAGAGTTCTTCTTACAAGGGCTCGCCAAGGCATGATACTTCTTGTTCCCAAGGGAGACCCTAAAGATGAAACGCGTCTTCCAGAGTTTTATGACACCACCTACGAGTATCTAAAATCGTTGGGCATAAAGGACATCTATGATAATGTATAATGGCTTAGATTATATAGAAAATCCTCCAAAGTTTAAAGTTGGGGATATGATCTCTTGGTTATGTGAGGAAGACCAACGCATCCATAGTGCAAAGGTTCTTTTTGTTAATTATGCTCTTATGGGGCGATATTGTGAGGATATTAATTATGAGGTGAACGATGAGTGTAATGGCCCTTCAGTTACTCGTTTCATTGACGAATACGATGTCCTAAAAATTTAATTGTAAGAGAATTAGACTTCATTCAGTATCCATATCACATGAAATACATGTTAGCTCTGGAAAAGGGAGTACACTTTTCTTTGCATTTTCTTTGTTTCTGCGTAACTTGCAGTTGCATGCTTTAGGTGAGATTAGAGGCAAGTATTTTTAATGTCAGTAATCAATAATATTTTGATTGCAACATTTGTTGTTGCAATAGTAATATGTATAGTGGTCTTTCTCAGACTGATAATGAAGAAAAGAGAGAGACAAGCTATCCTTATTGAAATAGAGGAATGTGTAGAGGGTGCATTTGAAGAGATTAGCTCGCTCTTCAGATATAGCCATTATATAACAGAATCGGAAAGGGCACGATTGGCTAATAAGTATAACAGTCTTTATGGGAAAGTTTGTAATGTGCTTAGAAGTAAGGAGTTAAATAAGTCTGATAAGAAAGATTGTATTGTGCGCTTTGCAAAGGCTATGTCTGATACTGTCGGGTTTAAGAAAGCGAATAACAAGCACTTTATTGATAGTCAACTAGAGTCATATAAAGATTATTTTGATACTATTCTTTCATATCCTTTGGATCAGCAGCAAAGAGAAGCTGTTGTTTCGTTGGAAGATAATGTGCTGGTTATAAGTAGTGCTGGTAGTGGAAAGACAATGACTACCGTTGCAAAAGTGCGCTATTTGATAGATATTCAGAAAGTTGCTCCGGAGAAAATACTTCTTATTACATTTACAAGAAAAGCAGCCCAGTCTTTATCTGAAAGGTTGGGAGAGAAAAGCCTAAAATGCAGAACATTTCACAAATTAGCATTAGAAATTATTGCTGAGAGTACAGGAGAGAAGCCTACCATTGTGCCATCTGATTTTTCAGAACAAGTATATCATAAACTATTTAAAGAAAGACCTGAATTTAGATATGCTGTTGTGGATTATATCATTCGTTCAAGATACAAGATGAAAGATCAGTTTGAGTATTCTACTATGAATGAATATATTGAAGCTCGCAAGAAGCAGTCCATTCAAGCTCTGTTTTGCGATATGGATGGTTATCCTGTCTTTTGTAGGTCTGATGAGGAAAGTAAGATATGCGATTTCTTGGGAAGCCGTGGAATAAAGTTTCGTTATGAGGAATCATATGAATATAATGTTTCCGATGAAAACCACAGACAGTATCATCCTGATTTCTCAATATATTTTGAAGATTCTTCAGGAATGGTCAAAAGGATTTATCTTGAACATTTTGCCGTTAATGAACAAGGTCATTGTCCTAGATGGTTTTCACCAGTAGAAGAGGAGAATTACTTATATGGAATTAATTGGAAAAGGTCTCTACATAATGAAAAGGGGACAGTTTTACTAGAAACAAGCAGTGCCGGTTTCCATAGGGGAGATGTGTTTGAAATGCTTACAAAGGATCTGATTAGAAGTGGGGTTACTTTTAATCATGTAGAGTATTCAGATAACTTTAGTCGTGAGCTAGTTAAGCAGGAAGAAAACATCCTGGATATGCTCACGTCCTTCAATTTCTTGTTGAAGTCTGGGAATAAGAAACTTGATGAAATTCAAAGAGAAGCTCATGGAGAGGAACGAATTACTCTGAAGGAATTGATAGTTCCTTTTGTTAAGACATATTATAACCAGGAGCATAAAGACAATGAGATTGATTTTACGGATGCTATTATTGAGGCTACGCTACTGTGTAAGAACGGATGTCGTCCCGATTATGATTATATTCTTGTGGATGAGTTCCAGGATATTTCTATCGATCGGTATAAGTTCCTTCAATCGTTGAGGCGAGAAGATTTAAAGACAAAGTTATTCTGCGTAGGTGATGACTGGCAGTCAATTTACAGATTTGCAGGGAGCGATATGGCATTGTTCAAACATTTCAGCGATTATTTCGGCTATACCAAGACATGTCTGATGGAAACTACATATCGTTTTGGTGAACCTGCAGTCAGCCAGTCTTCGGCATTTATTTTGGCTAATCCAGGTCAGGCGGAGAAAACTGTTCATCCATTTGCTTCGGGTTTGTATACGAAGCTTGATTTTGTCGGATACCCTTCTCGAGAAGCTGTTTATGAAGTAATTAAAGGCATCATTGATTACATCCCTGAAGATAAGTCTATTATGTTCCTTGGACGTTATTCGTTTGATGTTAACGTATTCAGTGACACTGACTGGTTAGTTAAAACTACTCGGGAAAAGATATATGTACAATGTGGATCTAGAAAGATTCCTTTTATGACAGTTCATCAATCGAAGGGATTGGAAAGCGATTATGTCATTTTATTGAATTGTAATGAAGGAACACTGGGATTCCCTGCAAATATAGCTGATGATGCAATCCTAAAATATGTCCTAAGCGAACCGGATCAGTTCCAATATAGTGAGGAAAGGAGAATCTTCTATGTGGCAATCACAAGAGCAAAATACCATACTTTTGTTTTGTATGACACGCGGAAGCCATCTACCTTTGTTCTGGAAATGACTAAAAGACCTATTGTAAAGCATTCTTCAGAGCAAATCGATGATAAAGATTTGTGTCCGAGATGCAGATGCGGAAAGGTGATGGTGGCAAAACGTGGTATTGCTTCAAATGGGAATCCTTATAACGTGTTAATTTGCTCTAATAAAAAGTATGGCTGTGAATATCAGGAAACTGTTTTTGCAAACTTAAACACTAAGAAAAAGACATCGCTGAGGAAAAAGTATAACTTTAAGAAATACAGATAGATTTGATATGAAGCACAATGGCATTGACAAGGTGTTGGCGTTCAACAGGAAGTTTGTTGCCAATAAGGGATATGAGAAGCATCTGACGGACAAGTATCCTGCTATGAAACTGGCGGTGCTGAGTTGTATGGATACCAGGCTGAGTGTATTGCTGCAGGAGGCGCTGGGGCTGAAGAATGGAGATGCCAAGATCATAAAGAATGCGGGGGCGGTGATTCCGTCGCTGTGGGATTCGGCGATGAGGAGCCTCATTGTGGCGGTGTATGAGCTTGGCGTGGAGGAGATTATGGTGGTAGCACATACAAGCTGCGGGGCCTGCAATATGAACTTTGAACATTTCAGGAAGGAGATGCTTGCCCGTGGAATTGATGCTTCTGCGTTAGATAGGGCTGATGTAGATCTTACAGAGTGGCTGGAGGGATTTCACGATGTCCGTGCGTCTGTTCTAAAGACAGTAGAGGTTATAAAGACGCATCCGCTGATGCCGGCAGATATAGTGGTCAGAGGGTTTGTTATTGATTCCGCTACAGGAGAGTTGATGGAGGTTCTTGGGGAGTAGACGTTATTTTTATCGCTGAGGAAAGTTCTTTCCTGTTTTAAAGCTGTTTTATAGGGTTTTGTTGTACATTCTTAAGATTGTACAGGGATTTATTTGTCCGCCCGGACAAAGATTTTGATGATTTCGGAATAGTAAGGGCAACGAATTTACCGTTTGGTTTTGTTGACAGGTTACGGGGCTTTAGTTTTGCAAAGAAAAATTTGGAGGGATGGAACTTATGAGTTACCTTTGTGAGGCCAAAAAGTTCAGGACGGTAATTACATTCAAGAATTATTTTGAAGATTTTCTTGATGGACAATTACCGCAAGTGAGAAGAAAAATACTTCAGATACTGAGATTGATTGAAGGACTTGAGATTATTCCCCAAAATCATTTGAAGCATATTAAAGGAACGAAAGGCTTATACGAGATACGGGTCGTTTTAGGAAAGGGACTTTTTAGGATTTTCTGTTTTTTTGATGAAGAGAAGCTGGTAGTATTGTTGAGTGGGTTTCAAAAGAAAAGCCGAAAAACTCCTAAAAAGGAATTGGAGAAAGCTATGAAACTGAAAGATCAGTATTATACGGAAAAAAGACAGGAGAGTGCTGCTCTTTTAAAGAAGTCAAATAACCGTTAACATCAAGTACATATGAATACAAAAACACTTACTGAACTTGAAGATAAATATATCGGGAAGATTGGCAGTCCTGAGAGAGAACTTTATGAGAAGGAATTGTCTGACTTGATGATCGGTATGCAGATAAGAAATGGACGTTTAAAATTAGATTTGACTCAGCAGGATTTGGCTGCGAGAGTTGGAAAGAAGCGAGAGTTCATTTCCAGGATAGAGAACGATGGAAGCAACCTTACTATAAAGACACTTAGAGATATCGTTGAGGTTGGATTGGGAGGTACTCTCAAGATAGAAGTGAGTGTCTGATATGTAGTCTACGAAGTCCGGCCTGCTGCTCATTAGTGGTTGCCTTCGTTCTTGAGGGAGAGCGTGCCTTCGTAGTAGAGCTTCCACATCTGGCCGTTGCTAAGGGTAACGTCTATGTTGGCTACATAGCCCTTGCCAGTTACTAATTCAAGGCTGTAGTATCCGGTGGCGGTGATAGGAAGGGTTTCCCACATCTCGTTCCTGATGACAGGGTTGCCGTCTCTGCTGATGTAGATGGTTATGTCGTTCTCGTTGTTGTTGCGTACTGAGCAGAGGAAAACTGAGTCGTATTCGTCAAGGGAAGGATTGGGCTTGGAAACGTCTATCTTCTTGCCAAGATCCTTGTCAAGTACAGTCATGCGGAAATGCTCGGTTCCATCTGTGAAGTCCACGTCGTAGTAGTTGATAACGCCTGGAGAATCGTAAATCTTGTATCCGGTAGCTTGTTTGATAGGATATGAGGTGCTTCCCTTGGTCATTGTCCAGTAAACCTTTACGTTAGCGGTGCTTCTTACGGCTCCGCAGGTAGCAACGAGGGTTGTGCTTCCGGCCTTGACTCCGTTTAACTTGCCGTCTTCAAATGTTGCGATATCCGGCCTGCTGGAGTTTACCTGAAGCTCTCCGGTATTGGTGGCGTTTTCAGGACTTGTGGTTACTTTAACCGGCAGGGTCTGGCCAATGAAGATCTCCATCTTGTTAGGATTGAATTCAATGCCTGTTACAGGAATCTCTTTATGGCTTTTGCCGCAGCTGGAAAGGATTAAAGCGCTGATACCAGCTGCCATAGCGAATGAAGATAATCTGAGTTTCATAGTTAGACCCGTTTTATTGTTTTCTGAATAGTTTTAAAAGGTCTGCAAATTTAACAATTTTTTGCGTTGAGTCATTTTGTCAAAAGATTCCCTTTCGCATAGACAAATTGACACTTTTGAGGCTCTGGTTCTTTTTTTGCCGGTTTTGCAGTGTCTCCGCGACAGGAGATCAGCGAACAAGGCCCCTTGGGACCGGAAGGCTGAACATTAAGAATTTTGCGTTATGCTACCTGTAAGAAGAACTTCGAATAGCTGGCTGCCGGAAATTTTTAATGATTTCTTTGACAACAGCTGGATGGAAAGGACAAATTATACGGCCCCGGCCATCAATGTAATCGAAAACGAAAAAGAGTATGAACTTGAGCTGGCCGCTCCTGGCCTGAGCAAGGAGGACTTCAAGATCCAGTTAGATAACGAGGGCAACCTCGTAATCAATATGGAGAAGAAGACCGAGAACAAGGAAGAGAAGAAGAAAGGCCGCTTTCTCAGGCGCGAGTTCTCATACGAGAAATTCCATCAGAGCCTTATGCTTCCTGACGACGTGGATATAGAGAAGATTGAGGCCAAGATGGAAAACGGCGTGCTGAACATTCATCTGCCAAAGATCGTTAAGGTTACGCCGACTGTAGAGCATCGTCAGATAGACATCAAGTAATCTTCTATATTTTAGTTGGTTATCAGCGAAGTATGAAGGGGACGGCAAATCGCCGCCCCCTTGTTTTTTCTTTTCTAAGGCTTTAGGAAATCGCTGAGTAGTCTTTAATGTCTTTGCCCTGTTTGCGGAGGATTTTTAGCTGGGCTTCAAGCAGTTTGTTTTCAGGCTTTTGCAGCAGAGGATCCTTGTCCAGGATTTCCATTGCGGTGCGGCGGGCCATATCCAGATACCTTCCGTCTTTATACAGGGAGGATATGTGAAGGTCTATAGCCAGGCCGCTCTGCGATGTACCTTCCAGGTCTCCCGGGCCCCTCATCTTCATGTCTTCTTCTGCCAGAAGGAAGCCGTCTGTGGTTTTGCACATGAGTTCCAGGCGTTTGCTGCTTTCCTTGCTGAGTTTATAGCCGCTCATGAGGATGCAGTAACTCTTGGCGGCGCCTCTTCCTACCCTTCCCCTCAGCTGATGGAGCTGGCTGAGGCCGAATCTTTCCGCACTCTCTATTACCATCACAGATGCGTTAGGCACGTCAACCCCCACTTCTATAACGCTGGTAGCCACAAGGATATGAGCTTTGCCGGACGCAAAAAGCTGCATGTCTATTGCCTTGTCTTCCGGCTTCATCTTGCCGTGGACAACGGCGGTTATGTACTGAGGGGCCTTGAACTCTTCAATAATGCGCATATATCCGGCCTCCAGATTCTCGTAGTCCATCTTCTCGCTTTCCTTTATGAGTGGATATACTACAAATACCTGCTGCCCGGCATCTATCTGCTGGCGCATGAAGTTGAATACCTGGTGCCTCTGGCTTTCCCAGGCGTGAGAAGTTACAACAGGGGTGCGGCCAGGAGGCATCTGGTCTATCACGCTCACGTCCAGGTCTCCGTAAAGGGTCATCGCCAAAGTCCTTGGGATAGGGGTGGCTGTCATTACCATGATGTGAGGTGCCAGGCTCTCATTCTTGCTCCAGAGCTTACTGCGCTGGTCTACCCCAAAGCGGTGCTGCTCGTCTATTATGGCAAGTCCCAGGGAATGAAACTTGACCCTGTCTTCTATAAGGGCATGGGTGCCCACTATTATGCTCAGCGATCCGTTTTCCAAATCGCCGAGTATCTTTTTTCTGTACTTGGCTTTGGTGCTGCCGGTTAGCAGGGCGATGGAGGCACTGGTGGCCTTGAGGAACTTGGAGATGCTTGCAAGATGCTGCTGGGCAAGCACTTCCGTTGGCGCCATGATGCAAGCCTGATAACCGTTGTCAACCGCAATCAGGGCAAGTAGCACCGCCACAAGGGTCTTGCCGCTTCCCACGTCTCCCTGAAGCAGGCGGTTCATCTGCTTTCCGCTGCGCATATCTTCCCTCATCTCCCTGATGACCCTTTTCTGGGCATCCGTAAGCGGATAAGGCAGAGACTGGTAGCAGCGGTTGAAATTGTCACCCACCTTGCTCAGGACAATGCCGCTGCCCTTGCTCATTCTGGCGTTCTTCTGCTTGAGGAGGCTGAGCTGGAGGTAGAACAGCTCCTCGAACTTGAGACGTCTCTGGGCCTGCTCAAGCGCCTGGTTGTCAGGAGGAAAGTGAATATCTCTGAGAGCCTGTTCAAGAGGGCAGAGGCGCTTGCTTTCTATCAGGTATTTAGGGAGAGTCTCGGCGATGTGCCCCGCTACCTTTTCCAGGAGTACGCTTTCCACCCTGGTGATGGCCTTGATGCCGAATCCGCCGTTTTTCATCTTCTCCGTGGTGGAGTAGATTCCTGCCATAGAACCGGCTCCGTAGGTTACCGCCTGGGACGGAGGGTAGATTTCCGGATGGACCAGGTTTACCTTTCCGTTAAAGACGCTCGGCTTGCCGAACGCTATGTATTCCTCTCCTTGCTTGAGCTTGTCTGTAATCCACCGTAATCCGCTGAAGAACACCAGTTCTAAGTTGCCGGTGGCGTCTTGAATTGTGGCAACCAGGCGGGTCTTGCCCTTTACAGCCCGTCCCTTTATTGCTCCCACCATTTCCATGCGGGTTATCACGCCCCTTATCTGGACGTATGCAGAAGACGGAGTGTCATCGCTGAGAATATCAGCATCCTTGATTATGCTGCTGATAGGGTAAACCTTGCTTTTGTCTATCCAGCGGAACGGGAAGTAGTAGAGCATATCGCGGTAAGTGTGCACGCCTATTTCCTTGGCGAGCAGTTCTGCACGCTTGGGACCGATTCCCGGAAGATATTTTATGTCCGTATCCAGAATGTTCATACTCCTTCTTTGCAAAATTACAAGCACTTTGAAGAAATTGCAAGTCTTGTTAACGCATATTTTTTGTAAATTGCACCGATTAGGGCATAAGGTGCCCGTGTACCCTTTTATTATGAAACAGAAACTTGTAATTGGAATAACGCAGGGAGACAGCAACGGGATAGGCTACGAGGTGATTATTAAGGCTCTATCCAATGCAAACGTGCTGGAGCTTTTTACCCCGGTGGTTTACGGCTCCTCTAAGGCTTTCGGATATTACCGCAAGCAGATACCTGAAACAGAGAACATTAACACAAACCTGATATCTTCCGCAAAGGATGCGCATCCAAAGAGGGTGAACATTGTGAACTGTGTGGGAGACGATCTTCCGATAGAGCCCGGAAAGCTGACTCACGAGAGTGCAAAGGCTGCTATTGCGTCTTTGGAAAAGGCCGTTCAGGAGGCCAAGGCAGGATATATAGACATCATAGTTACAGCTCCTTTCAGCAAGAAAGGGGTTACTCTGGAACACTTCAAGTATGCCGGTCACACCGGGTATCTGATAGAGACTTTCGGAGCAAAGGACGGGCTGATGTTCATGTGTTCGGATAACCTGAGAGTGGGTGTGGTAACCATGCACATTCCTCTGAAAGAGGTATCGTCGTCTATAGACAAGGAGCTTATAATGAGCAAACTCCGCCTGATGAACGAATCCCTCAGGGAGGATTTCTGCATAGAAAGGCCAAAGATTGCCGTGCTGGGTTTGAACCCTCACGCGGGAGACAGGGGACTGCTCGGCGACGAGGAGCAGAACATTATAATACCGGCTATCAAGCAGGCGAATGCAGAAGGCATAGACACGTTTGGACCGTTTCCTCCAGACGGATTCTTTGCAGCCACTCTTCAGGGCAAGTATGACGCCGTGCTGACAATGTATCACGACCAGGGGCTGATTCCGTTTAAGACCCTGAGCTTTGATACAGGAGTAAACTACACGGCCGGACTGCCTGTCATAAGGACATCTCCAGATCACGGAACGGCATTTGACATTGCCGGTCAGAACAAGGCAAACCCTCGTTCCATGCTTTCCGCAATTTACCTTGCGATAGACATTTACCGCAATAGGGAGCATTTCAAGGAAATACAAGCCAATCCGATGACTGCCCAGATTCCGGGCAATGAACCGCAAGCCGAATAGTCTATGGCAGTAAAGCGTCCTCCGATATATCTGTACACAGACGGGTCTTCCCGAGGCAATCCCGGACCGGGAGGCTGGGGAGCCGTGCTGATATGCGGAGACAGGCGTCGGGAAATCAGTGGGGGAGAAGCCCTCACGACCAATAACCGTATGGAGCTTACCGCTGTAATAGAGGGGCTTAAGGCCATAAAGTGGAAGAACGCCACGGTGCATATCTGGTCGGATTCCTCTTACGTGGTCAAGGCCATTGAGGAAGGATGGCTGGCCGGATGGCTTGCCAACGGCTTCAGAGACAAGAACAGAAAGAAAAAGAAGAATGAGGACCTGTGGCAGGAGTATGTAGAGGTAAGCCAGGGGTTTGACCTTCACTACCATTGGCTGAAAGGCCATGCCGGACATCCTGAAAACGAGCGGTGTGACCAGATGGCTTTTGCCCAGGCGACAGCTTTTGCCGGGGCTTCAGAAGAAAACAAAACATGATTATGGATACGATTCTTGGAAAAAGGAACCTGAAATTTGCGATGGTGGGCAGCGGAAGCTGGGCTACGGCTCTGGTGAAGCTGCTGATGAACCATCAGGAGAAGATTTCCTGGTTCATACGTGACCAGAAGAACATAGACCGAGTAATGAAAAATCACCGCAACAAGGTCTATCTCAGCTCCGTGATTCTGGAACCTGACCGTCTGTTCATGTCTACGGACATAAATGCCGTGGTGGACAGCGCGGATGTTCTGGTATTCTGTATACCAAGCGCTTACTTTCTGGGTGTGATGGAAAAGCTCACCGTTTCTCTGGACAATAAGTTCATTATTTCCGCCATAAAGGGATTTGTGGGAGATAGGACCATCGCGGAGTATTTTAACCAGGTTCACGGCATTCCATACGACAGGATAGGGGTTGTGAGCGGCCCTTGCCATGCAGAGGAGGTGGGAATGGAACGCCTTTCATATCTGACATTTACAAGCAAGTATGTGGCAACGGCCAAGGCTCTCTGCGATTTCTTTGAGTGCGACTATGTGAGGACGATGCCGGGAACAGACATTTACGGAGTGGAGTATGCCGCGGCCCTGAAGAACATTTACGCCATTGCTGCCGGCATAGCCCACGGACTGGGTTATGGAGACAATTTCCTCTCCGTGCTTATGACAAGTTCCTTCAAGGAGATGACGGAATTCCTGAACGCCTCTCATCCGGACAAGAAACGCAACGTACTCACTTCTCCGTATTTGGGAGACCTCCTGGTTACCGGATACAGCCAGTTTAGCCGTAACCGCACGTTCGGGACAATGATAGGCAAGGGTTATTCCGTAAAGAACGCCCAGGTGGAGATGAACATGGTGGCCGAGGGCTATTACGCATCTGCCGCAATCAACCGGATAAACAAGAAATACCGTGTTGAAATGCCTATAGCTGAGGCTGTTTACGAGATTCTTCATGAGGAGAAATATCCTGTTTACGTGCTCAAGAGGCTGAGCGAGAAATTATACTAGCAAATACATAGCGTTATGCTGAAACTTCATACAGACATGATAGAGCCCTTCATAGGGCCAGACGTTCTAAAGACGGCGATGGGCAATGCCCTTAAGGCGTACGATACCCTTGTTTCCGGAAAAGGCCCTGGAGGAAACATGACAGGCTGGATAGATTTGCCTGTGAACACTCCGGAGCGTCTTCTGGAAGACTGTCGCCTGATTGCAAGCCGCTGGCTGGGAGCAATGGATGTGGTGGTGGTGGTTGGAATCGGCGGTTCTTTCCTCGGAGCCAAGTGCGCACTTGAGGCATTCTCCCACAGCTTTGCCTCTGCCGGAGAGAGAAACTCTCCTCATATTATCTTTGCAGGTTATTCTCTGTCAGAGGATTATATGTCTGATCTGCTTGGATATCTGAAGAAGAAATCATACGGAATGATAGTAATATCCAAGTCCGGAACAACCATTGAGCCTGCTTTGGCTTTCAGGATTCTTAGGATGGATATGCTCAAGAGGTTTGGAACAGAGGATACAAGGAGGAGAATTGTAACCGTCACCGATGAGAGGAACGGAGCCCTCAGGGCAATGAGCGAGAAATACGGATATACCTCACTGTCTGTTCCTTCCAACGTGGGAGGACGTTATTCGGTGCTCACGGCGGTAGGCCTTCTGCCTATCGCAGTTGCCGGATTCGACATAAAGAGTTTCCTGGGCGGGGCAGCCGAAGCCAGGGAGCATCTTATGAAGAGAGATGAGAATAATCCAGCACTGATCTATGCATCGCTGAGGAATATAATGTACCGGAGCGGAAAGAAGATAGAGGTGTTCGTGAATTACCATCCTAAGCTCAAGTATCTGGGTGAGTGGCTAAAGCAGCTTTTTGCGGAGAGTGAGGGCAAGCAGATGAAGGGGCTTTTCCCTGCCACTCTGGACTTTACAACGGACCTCCATTCTGTGGGCCAGTATATTCAGGACGGAGAAAGGACAATGTTCGAGACCTCCATTCTGGCAGGAAGCAAGGAGGTTGAGGTGTTCGTTCCCAAGTCTACAGACAACCTGGATGGTCTGGATTATCTGGTTGGGCGTACTCTGGAAGAGATCAATTTCATGGCGGAGAAAGGAACCCGCCTGGCCCATACAAGCGGCAACGTTCCGAACATCTACATAGAGATGGAGAAGATAGACGAGTGGAATATGGGCATGCTCTTCTATTTCTTTGAATTCTCCTGTGCCATAAGCGCTTATATGCTGGGTGTAAATCCGTTTGACCAGCCGGCTGTAGACGTTTACAAGAATAACCTTTACAGACTGCTCGGAAGACCTGGATATACAGATTAGAAATGACAGTCGCCATTAACCCTATGCTTTTGGATCTGGCCCTGATACTTGTGGTAGCGGGGGCGGTGACAATCATATTCAAGGCGCTTAAGCAGCCCCTTGTTCTGGGTTACATTGTGGCGGGTATTCTCACTGGCCCCTATATCGGTTGGGTGCCTACGGCCACTCAGGTGGAGAGCGTGGAATTCTGGGGTAAGATTGGCGTTATTTTCCTTCTGTTCGGTCTTGGTCTGGAGTTCAGTTTCAAGAAGTTGAAGAAGGTTGGAGGGCCTGGGGCCACTACCGTGTTCTCGGAGGCTGTTGTGATGTTCTGCATGGGCTTCCTGATTGCCAAGATCTTCGGCTGGGAGACAATAACGGCACTCTTTGTGGGAGCTATGCTTTCCATTTCTTCCACCTCCATTATCATCAAGACTTTCGACGACCTTAAGATAGGCGGGAAAAAATCCTCCCAGCTGGTGTACGGCGCCCTTATTTGCGAGGATATAGTGGCCATTATTCTTCTGGTGCTGCTGCCTACATTTGTAATAAGCAAGACTTTCAACGGTGCGGAACTTGCCACCAAGATTTTGGGTATCACAGTATTCCTTCTGCTTTGGTTTACCGGCGGAATATATTTTATACCAACCATTTACAAGAAGCTGCGCAAGCTGATGAGCGATGAGACCCTTATTGTGGTGTCTCTGGGTCTCTGTCTTTTGATGGTGGTTATTACACTTCAGGCCAACATCTCTGAGGCTCTTGGCGCTTTTGTCATGGGAAGCATTCTCTCCGGAACGGTTCAGAGAGACAGGATAGTGGCTCTTATAAGGCCAATCAAGGATTTCTTCGGGGCTATATTCTTTGTGTCTGTAGGTATGCTTGTGGATCCGGCTGTGCTTCTGCATTACTGGCCTCATATACTGGTGATTACGCTGGCGGTGATTGTGGTCAAGCCACTTGCTGCAACGATAGGATTCCTCTTTAGCGGGCAGGCTCTGAAGATAGCCCTTCCGGCTGGAATGTGCATGTGCCAGATAGGTGAGTTCTCATACATCATAGCATCGCTCGGAAAGAACATGAACGCTACCCCGGAATATCTTTATCCGGTGATAGTTACAGTGTCTATTCTGACTACATTCATTACTCCTTACTGGGCTAAGGGCGGAGAGAAGACCTTCAAGTTTATCTATGTGCATTCTTCCAGGGGATGGAGGAACGTCATAGACCGCCTGGGCAGCGGCAAGAACACTTTCAACCAGCAGAACCGTTGGAGAAAACTTCTCAAGAACTATCTGGGCAGGGTGTTCATCCTAACTACCTGGATGGCTTTCATCATCTTGCTGTTTACCAAGGTGATAAATCCTTTCCTGAATAATCTGGTAAAGTCCCTGTATCCTGAGATTGCCGGTTTGCTCTGGATTCGTCTCATTCTTTTCCTTCTGACTATTGCCGCCATTGCTCCATTCGTATGGGCTCTTCTACGCCTCAAGGATAAGGAGGGGCTTTATGACCAGATCTGGGCAGACGGAAAGTTCGCCCGCGGCCCGCTTCTTTTCCTCAAGGCGATAAAGTACATAATAGCCTTTATGGCAATATCTTTCGTGGCCAGTCTCTACCTTACCAAGAGTACCGGAGTTATAATCCTGATATGCGCTACGGTGATAGTGTTTGTAGTCTTGTCGCAGAGGATAAAAGGTTATTATTCCAGGATTGAGCAGAATTTCCTCAGCAATCTTGACAGCGAGGGTGGCAGGCGGTTTGTGATTCCGCGCGAGATGGCCAATGAAATCCATATGGAAAAATGCACAGTAGGGCAGAATTCCTACCTGGCAGGCCGTTCCATTGGAGAAGTCCACCGCAGGAAAGATACCGGCGCACTGGTTATACAGTTGATTCGGGGCAGCAGGGTGATTAATCTCCCGCATAAGGAGCAGGTTTTCTATCCTTCTGATTCTCTGCTGATTCTGGGCTCAGACAAGCAGCTGAGCGCTTTCATTGCCCTTTCCAGAGACAGGGACAACGCTACAGATTTGCCGGCGGATGAGGAGAAAATAGAGATGCGCCTTTTCCAGATTACGCTTGGAAGCCGTGCGCCTGTTGTGGGGCATAACGCCAATATTACGGCTTTCCGCAAGCAGTTCGGGGTTCTTCTCGTTGGAGTGGAGAAATCCAATTCAGATGTATTCCTAAGGCCAAATTCCAGCGTTACAATAGAGGCGGGAGACACAATCTGGGTTGTGGGTAATCATGAGAAAGTGAATAGCCTCAATATTCCGGATGAATAAATTTCAGGGATTCTGAAATAAATCTGTCCTTTGACAGTATATGTCAATAACGGAGCATATTTTTGCAGTATGGATAATCAATATCTTAAACAGGTCGCTTCTTTGTTTGCCAAAGAGGGTGATTTACAGGAATATACATTTGTGTTCCCCAATAGGCGCTCATCCTTGTTTTTCCGCAAGTATCTTGGGGAACTGAATGAGACACCTATGTTCGCTCCCAGGATAAGGACAATAAGTGATGTGTTCGCGGAGTTGTCTGACAAGGAGGTTCTTTCCCACATTCCTCTTATGATGAGGCTTTGGAAAGTATGGTGTGTTGAGCAGAAAAAAGCCCAAATGGCGGCGGGGATCCCAGAAAAGGACGTAAAACTTGAAACTGCAGATGACTTTTTTCTTTGGGGTCACACGATTCTTTCAGATTTTAACGATGTAGACCAGTATCTAGTTGACGCTAAGCAGCTATTCAGGAATATCAAGGAATACGGAGATATACGTACCGATTATTCATTTTTGACTGAGGAACAGATTCTGGCTATGGAACGGCTGGTGGGTAAGGGATTCAGCAACAAGCTGGTAAAGAAGAGATATTTTGATATGTGGAATATGCTCCTGCCAGTGTATGAATCATTCCGAAATTCACTTGCGGCGGATGAAAAGGCATATCCTGCAATGCAGTCCCGAATAGTGGCAGAAGCCATAAAGAGAATAGACAATATGTCTGGGGAAGAAGGCGACAGGGAGGTGGCGGATAAACTGGACAGGATGGGTAAGGCCGTATTCATAGGCTTTTCCGCTCCTACCGAGTGCGATAAAGTCTTAATGAGACATTTTAAAGACAGTAACGGATTCGGACTGTTCTATTGGGATTATTATTCTTCAATGGTCCGCGAGAGGCAGAATAGGGCTTCCCATCTTATTTCCAAGTGTGTAGAGGAGTTTAAGTGTTCCCGTCCCCTTAAAGATACAACCGGAGGTGTTGCCGAGTCAGACGGTAAAACCACTTGCAGCTTTACTGTTATTCCGGCCTCAGGGCAGAGTGAGCAGGCCATGATAGCCTCTTACCTGTTAAAGGATATTCTGAAAGACAGCGCCAATCCTCTGGACAATGCCATTGTCGTGGCAGATAAGACACAGATTCTTCCTCTTATGGGAGTGATTGGAGAGGATGTTCCTTTGAATATAACTATGGGATATCCTTTCAGTGCAAGCAGTGCTGCATCGCTTGTGAATCTGCTCATAGATTTTCTGACCGATTTAGGAACTAGAGGTACAAGAAAAGATGGCCGCGTGTTTGTAAGCGGAGAGTTGCTTAGGAACCTTCTCAATCATTCTTACATACGTAACCTTAATAGCGACCAGGCCGCAAAAGCCTCAGATAATATCTTAAAGGGCAACATGATAAGGATAGAGTCCGGTATTCTTCTGGGGGATAATCCATTGGATATTGACTTTCCTGTTTTGAAAGAGTTCTTCTCCTTACTTATTCCTAAGGACAAGCATTTATTCTCTTCAGTTGAGGCGGAAAAGGATTCGTTATTAAAGGCTGTCGTGTCTTATTTCAGGAATATCGTTGAATTCCTGTCAAAGAGCCTCCCTTCCAGAGAGAGGTGTTTCCTTAATTTGTTCCATGATGCATTGGATGGTCTCTATTCTTCCGGTGCTGAATTTACACAGTTGAGAACAGTTTGTTCCATTTTGAAAAACTGTATGAAATCTGCAAGTGTTCCTTTTTCCGGAGAGCCTCTTGAGGGTGTCCAGATAATGGGGACACTGGAAACACGATGCCTTGATTTCGAGAATATTATCATTCTTTCTTTCAACGACGGCATTTTCCCGGACAGTGGTGAGCAAACCAGCAGCATTCCGTATTTTCTGAGAAAGGGTTTCGGCCTTCCAACTTACGAGGAACAGGATAGCGTATCCGCATATAATTTTTACCGCCTTATCCAAAGGGCAAGGAAAGTGTACCTGCTTTTCGATTCCAACACTGAAGATCTGAAAACCAAGGAGGAAAGCCGTTTCATCAAGCAGCTTATTTATGATTTCCGCCTCCGTCCTTTATACAGAAATTACAAATTCCCGCTTTCTTCACCCGCTATAGCCAGTGTAGAGAATCTGAAAGCGGAAGAAAAGGATCTTGATGCTCTGCGATGCCTATTCCCGGATCTTGCCGGCAACAGAAAGGAAAAATACCTTTCTTCATCATCTCTGAACGCTTATCTGGACTGTCAGAGAAAATTTTTTCTGGCAAACGCGCTTGAGGCTGAGAAAGATGCTGAGATTACAGATACGGTAGAAGCCGGCAATTTTGGAGATATCTACCATTGGTGCATGCAGGGTATTTATGACAGGTACCTGAAAAAGACTCCAACAGACAAGAGCAGAGAGATTACAGTGGACAGGAGTCTCATGGAAGAGATAAAACAGAGAGTTAAAGACGACAATTATCTGGATGACCTGATTGGGAGAGCCTTTCTGGCAAAGATGAAAGTCCGTTCTATAGACGGTGAGAACATAATAATAAGGGAATCCGTTAAAAAGTTCATACGCAATACTATATCTGCAGATTACGAAAGAGCGTCTGTCCAGCCGTTTACTCTTTGCGATAATGAGCACATAGTGAAAGACGTGTTGTTCTCTTCCAACATCAAAGGGTATGTGGACAGGCTGGAAATGCAGGGAAAAATGCCTAGAATCTGCGATTATAAGACAGGCAAGTTTGTCCAGGTAAGAAAATCATCCATCGCTGAGGACTTGGAAAAAACAGGATTTGTGCTTAAGCCTCTTGGCACTCTGCAATCTCCGGTTCTGGAGTATTCTGATGAAGATTTTGAGAACGCCCTTGATCTTGTATTTTCCACAGACAAGAGAGAGAAGTTTTTTACAATCCTTCTTCAGCAGCTTCTGTATGCTTTGATGGTAAGCTATGAGATGAATTATTCTGACTCGGTTGAGATTGCCGTTTACCAGCTGTCATTCGTGGAAGGTTTCGGACCTGTGAGAATAGTGGTTTCATGGTCTCAGCTGGAGAAATTCGAATCGAGACTGAAAGACCTTGTAATCCAGATAAAAAACAAGATAGACGGTACTGAAGAGCCTGTATTTGGCGTATGTTCCGATACGGCAATCTGTTCAAACTGTGATTTTATGAATTACTGCAAGAGGATTAAAGAAAATGAGTGAGAATCTTTCTGTTTATGACGCATCTGCCGGAAGCGGAAAAACCCATACGCTTTCAGACCAGTTTTCCCGTTACCTTCTGGATGAATACGGGCAGGATCCTAATTCATACAGACATATACTCGCCGTGACCTTTACCAACAAGGCTACATGCGAGATGAAGCAAAGGATAATTGACAGCCTTTGGAAGATATCCCAAAAGTCTCCTTGCCAGAAAGACAGAGATAACGCTACGGCTATTCTGAAGAATATGGTGCACGATTACACCATGTTTAGAGTCAGTACGATAGACAGTTTCTTCCAGAAGGTGCTCAAAGCTTTTGCCCTTGATATGGGACGACGGGGAGCTTTTGAAACCACATTGGATTCTCCCGGAGCGGTAGAGGCGTCTGTAGATGCTATGTATTCCAAGATTGGAGAAGATGCGGCTCTTCAGGATATTATGAAGGGAATAGCTCTTTCCAGGATAGACAACGGCGAGAATTGGAATTGGAGAAATGATGTCCTGGCGGCAGCTCAGAATGTGCTTAACCTTGATTACCAGAACCTTCTGAGAAAGTCTAAGGTTGCTCCCGGGAGCCTGATATCCACTATAGATTCTTTCAAGAAGAGGGAGAATGATCTTAAAAAAGTGTTCGTAGATGAATTGATCAGGCTGGATGACAAAAAACAAAAATCTTTTGATGCTTCCGGCCTGAGGAAAGAGATTTTCAAGGATCAGTCAAAATCTGCTCTGTGGAAATTCATTTCAGGCTGCAGTTATCTTGACAAGGCAAAACGGGAGGTAACCAGCCCTTGCCCTTCCATTATAGAAGATTGGCATTCCTGCTCTGACGGTTACTTTAAAGACAATGCCACATCTGATGATATCAAAGCCGTTACGTCTATAATGGACGGGACTCTGGAAATAAAGAGCCTTTATGACAAGTATTATGCGGAATATGTGACATTGGGGCTGGTAAATCCGAAAATGAGGGAAATTGTCCTGCTGGATTTCATTTCAAAGGAATTGTACGATTATCTCGACAAGGAACGTCTTACCCTCTTGAGCGATGCTCCACAGATACTTAAGGATCTTATAAACGGAAGCGACGCCCCGTTCATTTACGAGAAAATTGGCTCGGCGATAAACCACTATCTCCTGGATGAATTCCAGGACACGTCCATAGCCCAGTGGGAGAATTTCCTGCCCCTGCTTAAGGAAGGTATTTCCAATGGCCGTAAGAGTATGCTGGTGGGGGATGTAAAGCAGAGCATCTACCGATGGAGAGGGGGAGACTGGAATCTTTTCAAGACCGAGGTACAGAATGAATTCCCGTACGATATCAAGAAAAACGACCTTAGCGACAACTACAGAAGTCTTTACAATATCGTAGAATTCAACAATTTGCTTTTTGCTCCTTGCTCTGAAGACTCTCCCGGTTTTCTTGTAAACACCTACAAGAGCTATCTTGAGAGCAGAGGCTGCGATTCCGCATATACTTCTCTTGTCGCCGATATCTATAAAAACTCAAGGCAGACAGTCAAAAAGGATGGGGATCAGAAAGGCGTGGTAGACGTTATCAGTTGCAGAAACGCCAAGGACGGCAACTGTATATCTTCAAAGGATTTTATCCTGATAGATCTGGTCAGGAAAATCAAGTCATTGACAGAGGGAGAGAAGCCTATCTACAACCTCGGCGATATTGCCGTTTTATCCTCAAACAAGGCTGACAATAGGCTTGTTGCTGATTTTCTGATAAAGAATGGTATTACCATAGTATCCGGAGAAAGCCTTCTGGTTGGCGGCAACGAATATGTTTCCCTGCTGGTGGAAGCCTTGCGCAAAATTGAGGACCCTTCTTCAACTGGATTAGAGGCCCTGTCCAGAGTTTCTTCCGTAAAAGTGAAGAATCCCTCTCTTGTGGATTCTTCCACGGAAGAGGGTGCTGCCTTCATAGAGAAACTGTTTTCCGGAAACACTTTATTTGAGATATGCAAGAAAATCCTGAAAGAGGTCCTTCCGGAAATCTCTCCAATGGACATTACATACGTTAACGCTTTTCTGGACAATGTGCTGGATTATTCCTGCAATTATGGGACCTCCCTTTCCAGTTTCCTGAAATGGTGGGACGATCATTCTTCCGAGTGCTATATTCCTGAACCACCATCTGTCCAGGCTGTTAGGATTATGACTATGCACAAGGCTAAGGGACTAGGATTCAAAGTCGTATTCCTGCCATTCCTTAGGGAGGACCTGTTGCCATTAATAGGTCAGAACTGGTTTCTTCCGGATAGTCCTATAGCTGGCTACAACGGCCCTCTTCTCATTGATTTCAGAAGCAAGAATCTAAAGAATTCCCTGTTCTCTAAAAGCTATCAAAAGGAGCAGATGGAAAGATGCGTGGATAATCTTAACCTGGCATACGTTTCCTTTACCAGACCCAAAGAAAGGCTGTATATCTATGCTCCACGTGAAAAAAGCAATTACATGTCACCCGCACTTGTAAAATTCTGCGAATCCAATTCCGGGGAGGGTGGCTTGTTCATTAAGAATGAAGGTTTATATGTGGATATTGACGAGAGCAAGGATCCTTTCAGCTATACAGAATATGTTATGGGCGATCCTCAAGAAAGGTCATACGCAGAACTTCACAAGGAAACGGAAGATAAACTGTATGACGAGGAGGAAGTTGACGCGTCCGCTCTGTCCGGCATATTAAGTAATGAGTCTGTAAAGACCAGGCTTGTAAGCAAATGGGATGGAGATGACAATGTGCGCAGGGGTGTTCTCTGGCATCAGCTTTATTCTATGATTGAAGAGGTTGGTGAAGGCGAGAATGGGCTGGAAGAGGCTGTGAAGAAGGCTGTCGGAAAGTTCCTGAGAAAGAATCCGGCCTCCCTTCTCGGTTCAGATGCTGAATCTTTGGAAAAAGAGGTGCTTGCAAAGATTTCCGGAGTGGCTACTTTCGGATGGTTTGACACTGGAAAGAAAGTCATGAATGAGGCGTCAATATTGTCAGGCTCAGATATGTGGAGGCCAGACCGGGTGCTGCTGCCTGCAGATGGCAGCAAGGACTGGGCACAGGTTGTGGACTATAAGTTCGGTTCATACGTTCCGGACTCTGTCCAGCACAAGTCGTATGAAAAACAGGTCAAGAATTACATGAAGCTTCTTAAGGAGATGGGGTATTCACGTGTAGAAGGGCATCTCTGGTATGTCCTGAACGGAGGCCCCGTTCTTGTGAAACTCTCCTGATAATCAAGTGATTGAAGTTTATCTTTAGGATAAACGTAAAAACTTTCAAAACAGCAGGGTAAATTTTACCGGATGGTTTGCCAGCCGGCAGGTGCGCTCATATTTTTGCCGTTGATTTTTTAGCGGCAGATTATGAAGGGCATATCAAATACGGTCCGCCTATGGGGCTTCATTGCAGCATTATTGCTGCTTGGCGCCGTTAGGGCATCGGGACAAAATTATTCAGTTTCTACAAATGCGGCAGAATGGCTTGCCTTGGGTACAGCCAACATTCAGGCGTCCGTTCCTTTAAGCAGACATACGGGCATCCGTTCGGAGGCTGCATTCAACCCTTTTACTTTCGGAAGCGGAGACAGCCGGAAATACTTCCGGCGAATGGAGTTCTCCCTTGGAGTGAGATATTGGCCATGGTTTGTCAATTCCGGCTGGTTCTTAGATGGTTATGCGGATTGGACCAAATACTCGCTGGGAGGAATATTTACAAGCAAATCTTATGAAGGCTATGCATACGGCCTTAAAATGGGCGGAGGCTATTCGCTTATTCTGGAAAAGGGCATCAATCTGGAAATGGGTTGGGGCGGTTTCTTGGGAATAGACAGCCATACAAAATATTCTTGTACCAAGTGCGGAAAATCAGAGGGGAAATCGCAGAGATTTATTGTTTCCCCAACCGCTATTCTTCTTGGAATTTCATTTATTTTCTGAGGTTTATGGGAAAGAGGCGTGTCTGGGTGGTATGTGTTGCGCTGGGGTGGCTGATTGTCTCGCCACTTGGCGGTTGCAGGACACCTTCCGTTGAAAATAACGGCAATTCCCTGAGAATAACCATAGCAGATGCCCCAAAAGATGCTGATTTATCTGTACTTGAAAGGAAACAGGAGAAATTCTCTCCGGATTCATCTGCGGATGACAATCTGATACTCAATGCAGTAGTGACAGATTCATGCGGTGAGATAGTGGCCCAGGGAAAACTGGCGGCACTTACTGTTACCGCTGTCCACCGGAACATAGCGGAAAGGAACGGAAAAATCAGGATTTGCTTTGATATGCACGTGTCTGAGGCTTTGCTTTCCGATAACCGTCAAGTGAGGATAATGCCAAAGCTTATAATGGACGGAGATACCATGTTTCTGGACAGGGTTCTGACTACAGGCAAGCTTTACCGCCAGGCGCAGATTAAGGGATACGAGAGATATAATAAGTATTATTCAACTATAATACCTGATTCTGTGGACTTTATCAAAGCCTTCGGATATCTGGACCTGCTTGACAATTTCAGCCGCCGTAACCTTGGAGGCAGAGAAGAGGGGGAGTTCGGCATAACAGGGCAGGAGGCTCTTGACCACTATGTCAAGAATTATCTTGTCCGCCTTAACAAAAGGAGAAAGGACAAGCTTGACGAGGTGTTCAGCAAATGTGTCAAGGATCCGATAGACCGCCTTGGCATAAGACTGGATACTGTGCTCGAGAATCCTTCTGGAGGGCTGGTTTACAGGTATGTCCAGGATCTGAAGGCTACTCCGCAGATGCACAGGATGCGAATGGTTTTTCTGGGAAGCATTCACCTGTATGGCAAAACCATCAGCACGTTTGAATCTCCGGATACTCTTACATGGTATGTGAGTTCCCTGACTCAGATGGCGGATACAAATGCATTTTACAGGAAGCAGGCACTGGCAAGAGACGTGGCTGTATCCACACTGGCATTCATAGAGTTTTCCAAGGGCAGCTGGGAGATAGATACAACACTGGGAAACAATGCATACGAACTGAACCGGATACTCTGCGAATTCGATTCCCTGTCTTCCAGCAAGACCTTTGCCACAGATTCTGTGATAATCAGCGCATCTTGCTCTCCGGAAGGCAATTACAGCACTAACCGCACGCTCTCCAGAAAGAGGGCGGAGGCTGTTACAGAATATTTTTCGTTCCTGTCTTCCCAATCGGGGACAAAGATAAAACTAAGGACAGAGCATATTCCGGAGAATTGGGATTTGCTTAAAAGCCATATTGTCACCGATGTAAACATAAAGAAAAAAGATGCGGTCCTTTCTGTCTTCTCTGAGGACAATTACGATAAAAGGGAAGAGTTGCTTTCCCGGCTTTCCGATTACAAATACATAAGGGAGAAGCTTTATCCTCTGCTAAGAAGGATTGATTTCACATTCCTACTGCATCGCAGAGTATATGATACGGTGGAAACCGAGTTTATTCCGGACCAGACATACAAGGAGGGGCTGGATGCCCTCATGCACAGGGATTTCAAAAAAGCGCTGTCCCTGCTTAGGCCGTATTCGGACATTAATACCGCAATAGCCTATCTCTGCCTCAATTACAACGCTTCTGCGCTTGCGGTGCTAAGCGGTCTGGAAAAGACTCCCAAGGCAGATTATCTGACAGCGATGGTGTATATCAGGATGGGTGATAGGGTTAAGGCCATGGAACATTACCGAAGGGCAATAGAAGGGGACGATAGGCTCAGGTTCCGGTCTGCTCTGGATCCGGAGATGGAACCGTTTCTGGAAGAGGTGGGACTATATGATTGAACTTTTAACCAAAACATATACAGTATTATGAAAAAGATGATTTGTGCTGCACTTATTGCGTTGTGTTTTGTCGCTTGCAGCAAAGAGAATGAGGCTGTTACGCCTGAGAAAAAACAAAAGGTCCAGCTCACGCTCAATGTGAGCCCTTATCACGTGGAAACCAAGAATACCGGGCCGAATAACGCCAATGTCGCCCAGTTTGACAGTATCTGGATGATGGAGGTTTTCGTGTTCAGGGAAGACGGTATTCTGGAGGTTTACAACAAGACGAATACAAATTCTCCGGGCGGAGTCAAGACAAGGGAAATTATGCTGACCCTTACACAGGGCAAAAAGTACATTTATGCGGTGGCTAATGCCAAGATGTCTCCATGGACAGGAATTACCACAAGAGAACAATTCCTTGCTCAGGAAGTTCTGCTGAAAACGGAGAATTTTGGCAGAATCACAATGACAGCGGAAACGGAAATCACCCTTACAGACAACACTTCCATGAATCTGTATCTCCAGAAACTGCTGGCAAAGATTAGGGTAACCGGCATCGCAACCGACTTCGGCAATGGTCCTTACAGAGATTATGCATTACAGAATGTAAAACTGTATCTGGTTAATGTGTCAGGAAAAAAGACATACATGGGAGAAGAGCCGCCTACACCTCTTGTCCTTAATTCAGGCGGTTACGTAGCGGCGGACAATTCGGGAACCGCAATGCCTAATATTTATTATGAGCCATTGACCGGAGATATAGACGATCATGGAAACTACACGGAACACTGTTTCTATTGCTATGAGAATCTTTTGTCTGAAGAGACATCTACAAAGAAATATACCAGACTGGTACTTGAGGCGCAGTTGAATGGGCAGACATTCTACTACCCGGTAGACATCAACCAGCCAGACAACGGTTGGAATACCACCATTAATCATAGAGGCGTAAAAAGGAACACTGTTTATACTGTGAATTTCATTATCAGTGGTCCTGGTGCTGCAAGGCCGGATGACAAGGTATTTCTCAGATCGCTGATAGTTAATACATACGTAACAAGCTGGAGCACAGGAGTATCATACGTAGCGTCCTTCTAATGGGTAAGAGTGTTGTCATATTCCTGTTGGGGATTCTGTCTCTGTTTCTTTCCGGATGCAATGTCTGGGAAGACAGAGACGGATGCCCGAGTTACCTGGTGTTGGACTGTTCTCTTCTGGAGGGAAAGGCGGCCAAGGCAGATGTCTGGTTATTCCGTCAGGACGGGAACCTGGATTGCAGAACATCCATTATCAGCAAGGATTTTAATGTAGCGCAGAGATTCCAAATCAGTAGGGGAAGATACTTGTGTATTATATGGACAGACTTGGACAGCAATACCATAACCGCAGACATGTCTTCTTTGTCCGGTTCCATCTACAAGGCTGCGTCTAAAAATGCCGATCCGGTATACTTCTTTAACGGGGATGTGGAATGCTCTAAAGATTCTGTCTGCGTGAGGGTTTCTCCAAGGAAGATGTTCATAAATGTCAACTTGTTGTTCAAGGGGATGAAGGCTAACGACAATGTGAAGATTTGCCTGAATTCATCCTGGGGAGGTTTCAATCTTGCGGGAGAAGGCATAAGGCAGGAGAATTCAGTGCTTTCGGAGGGTAGGGATACTGTAAGAATGAGAATGTTAAGGCCTTTTTCGCTGGATGGCATTAATCTGCAGTCGACCTTTTTCTTCAGCGACGGTACTTCTGTAGATTCTGATTTTGACCTTGGCGGATTTCTTGAGGACAATGGCTATGATCTTGAAGAAGATATGCTGAAAGACATTTACATAACCGTGGATGTCTCAAGTTTCAAGACAGTTATCATGACAGACCCGTGGCAGGAAGTTCCACCCGTGACTATCAGGTATTAGTCCTTATCTTCCCAGACTGCATTTACGAATATGCCGTTTTTCCCCTTGTAGGATGTCAGGGAATCCTCGCAGACAGGCTCCACTGTAAAGCTGCCTGACGATAACCCCATGCGTCTCAGGTAGTTTGAGAGATTCTCGTTTCTGGCTTTTGCCAAGGCGAGAATCTTGTCCTTTTCCTCTTTCTTAAGAGCTTTCTTGAGATTGAATCGCTGAGCGAAAGTATAGTGAAAATCGGTTTTTTCCTTGATGGCTTCTGTAATGAGGGCAAGTTTACCGTATTCCTTAGTGCTGAAATCTTCTGACATGATGTCAATGTCTATCTTGTCCAGATCCTCGTCTTTGCTCCATATACTGCCCACAGCTTTCATAGGTGCAATGGAGACCTTTGTAAAGACATTGAGCAGGGCCTTGAAAACGGTCTTTCTGTATGAAAAGTCCGGACTGTCCAGATTGCCTTTTACAGGCAGGCTCAGTTTAAGCATGCCTTTCTTGTTTGTAAGGGCGTAGACACCAAGCCTTACAGGAGCCTCGTACACAGGGTCTGAATGTTTATGGCGATGACTGACCTTGGGCTTGTAGACCTCTATGTGGTTGCTGGCGTCTATGTAGTTGCCGATTATGGTGTTGTGGCTTTCCCATCGCAGAGTTCCGCCTTCCAGCTTGTTGCCCACATAATACTTGGAGTATGGAGTGAAATCCCTTACATCTATGTTGGAGGCGGTAACGTCCAGATACACGTTTTCCATGTTTTGGAAATTCGATGTCCATTCAAAGTCAATTTTGCCTGCTTTTGAGGCGATTGCGCTTCCTTTGAGGGTATTCATCCTGTCCGGCCTGAAATCCTCGCATTCCAGGCTTATTTCGCTGATTTTATATGAAAAATCTTCCTTCAGGGAGTTGTCCTTGAATTCAGCTTTGCCGTCCGAGAGTCTCAGGCTGTCTATAATGAGTTTTACGGAAGAAGGGCTTTCTTCTTCTGCCTGCTCCTCTTCTTTCATCAGCATAGTGAAACTGTCTGTGGAATCCGCGTAAATTTCGTAGTAGGTTTCAGGGCCTTTGATATCCAGAAGGGCAAGGTGGGCAACGCCTTTCTCAAGGTTGAAGTTTTTTATATCCGCCCTCATATTGTCTGCGGAGAAGACCGCTTTCTTTTTGCTGTCCAGTATTTTAATGTCCTCAGCGATGAGTTTTCCGCTGATGTCCGCATCTGCCAGATGCTCCGTCTTGCCCTTGATTTCAACCTCTCCGGATACTTTGCCCTTGCATTTCTTAACGTTCAGGAACTGCTGGAGGTAGGGGGCAAAACCCTCTGTGCCAAAGTCCTTTAGCCCCAGATTGAGAGTATAGCGGCTACGGTCTGCATTGTACTTGAGGCGGCAGGCCATCTGTCCGCCGTCCCCGAAAGAAAGGACAGTGCCCACATCAGTATCCTTGCCGTCCAGATTCAGTTTTGGAATAGCCAGACCTATCCTGTTGAACAGGAAACTGCTTCCCAGTTTCTTGTCGCGGTATTTGATTTTGCCGGAGGAAAGGGCTATGTTCCTCAAATCCATCTTCCACCCGCTGTCTTGGGAGCCATCATCCATGTATGAGGAGAGCTTTTCCAGAATATCATCGAAATTGAAGCTTTCTCCGTTCTGTTCTATGTTCACATACAGGGAGTCTGCGTGCAGTCTTTTGATTGTTAGAATCTTCTGGGCAATAGGACGGAGCCTTATGTTCCAGTCCAGAGACGCCAGGGAAATGAAGTCCTCTTTGCCGTTCTTTTCCAGAATGTGAAGGTCCTTTATCCTCATTCCGGCAGTTATAGGATTGACGCTGAGGCTGCCTATGCTTATCTGCCGGCCAATAAGATCTACTCCGTGGCTTTGGATATAGTGGCGGGCGATTGTGCCGCTGAATGCCAGCAGCAGAACGGTTAATACCAGTACAATTCCCAGCAACCAGAGAATCCCTTTGCGCAGTTTTCTGAAAAATCCCGCCATACTTTTAATGTTTTGTCATGCAAAAATACGCTTTTGCTATATTTGTATACAAAGTACACCACAAAGATTGTGCTATGAAGCAGGTATATGATTTTTTGAGCCGTCTTTCCCGGAACAACAACAAGGTCTGGTTCGATGCCCACAAGTCTCAGTATCTTCAGGCAAAAGAGACATTTGAGAGCTTTACGCAAGAGCTTATAGACGAGGTTGCAAAATGGGATGAGTATGTTGCCGCCAACAAGCCTTCCGTGAGGGAAAGCACCTACCGCATCTACAGGGACCTTCGCTTTTCCAGGGACAAGAGCCCTTACAAGACACACATGGGAGCGTTTGTGGTTCCCGGCGGAAAGAAGTCTCCTTACTGCGGCTATTACTTCCATCTGGAGCCACCCCAGAAGAGAGAATACATAGGAGGCAACATGCTGTTTGTGGGTATCTATCAACCGCTTCCAAGTGTTCTGGCAAGTTTCAGAGACGAAGTTTCCGTGAACGGGGACCCTTTCCTTGAGGCGGTTGCAAAAGCCAAGGGATGGGCCCTTTACACGGAAGGTCTTTCCAGAAAGGTTCCAGCCGGCTTCGAGGACGTAGAGAAAGAGGAATGGAAAAATCTTCTGAGGATGAAGGACGTTAACCTTACCATGATGATGGACGAAAAGTTTCTGTTTGCCCCAAATCTGGCCAAAAGGGTCGCCTCCCGCCTCAAAAGGTGCCGGGATTTCTCGTTCCTGCTTAACCGTTGTGTAGACTATGCTTTGGAGGGTAATATATGAAAATGAATAACTGGCTGATATTACCGATAGTTGCACTGGCTTTGGGAACCGGAGCCTTTTTCCTGCTCAGGGGCAACATGGCCAAAAGCGGCCAATACACCCTGTACATTGGCGGTTATGGCAACTCCGCGGTAAAATGCCTTTTCAATGCCAAGAGCATGGAGGCCACTATACTCCGCGATTTTAAAGCCAGGAACCCGTCTTTCCTGGTTACGGTTTCTCCACCCAAGAGGCTGTACGGCGTAAGCGAAAGCGGCTCGTCCTCAGGCGTATGGGGCTACATGAACACGACAATAGACCAGAGTCTGGGAGAGGTTAGGGACGGTGGCGCGGACGCCTGTTTCCTGACTTGTTTCAACGGCCATCTTCTGACAGCCGGCTACGGAAAGGGCAGTGTATACATATATCCTTTGGATACCGCCGGAAACATAATGCCTGCAAAGCAGATTGTCTCCTTCCCTTCTGTGGAGAACACATCCAGGATACACATGGTCAAAGTGCTGAATGCCAAGCAGACGGGCAATAATTACCTTCTGGCTACAGATAAGGGATGCGACCGTATCTATTCTTTCAGAATCATAGAAAACGATAAGGTATCCGGTCTGAGACTGGAGCAGTGTGACTCAGCGTTCATCTCCCTGCCATCCGGATACGGGCCAAGGCACATGGAGTTCTCGGTAGACGGAATGTTCATGTATCTGCTTTGCGAGACCAGCGGACATATAGTTGTGTATTCTGTCCGTGAAGTGGACGGGAACATAGTTCTCCGTCAGATTCAGGATATCCTGGCAGACAAGGGCAATATGGCGGCCAGTGCCGACATTCACATTTCTCCGGACGGCAGATATCTGTATTCATCCCATCGCAGAGGAAAAGACGGGATAGCTATATTCAAGGTTGCGGATGACGGTACCCTCTCCAGGATTGCATATCAGGTTACCGGGCAGTGGCCACGCAGCTTTGCCATCACCCCTGACGGTGAGTTCATGTTCGTGTGCTGCCAGAAAGACAAGCTTGTTCAGATATTCCGGATAGACAAGTCTTCCGGTTATCTGCTAAACACGGGAAAGACAATTACTTTCCCAGACCTGGAACCTTCCTGCGTACTTGTCAGAAATTCCTAAAGTGCGTCCTTCCACCTTTCAAACATGCGGTGGGCTGTTTGGAACTCGTTGCCGTATTCTCTTGGCTCATACTGCTTGGGAGTTGTAATCCATTCCCACTCCCATTGTCTCAAGCCTGAGTAGAAAGCATCTGCCTCTATGGCTTCCCTTCCGGATGTTCTTGGCAGAGCCTCTTCGTATGCCTTGTAGCCTTTCCAGCTGCCATCCAGAAGCTTTTCCCTGAGCATTGCGTGGAATTGTTTCCATCGCGGAAGATAATAGTCCCTGATGAGGCCGCTCCATTCTCTCCAGGAATAGTCAAAGAGATAGTTGGTTCCACTCTCCTTATCTGGCCCCCACTGGGTTACAAGCATAGACTGGTTGTAGTCGTAAAGCTTTGCCTCTTCAGGAGTTGTGGCCCATTTGAGAGCTTTCTCTATCTTGTCTTCAAAGCTGTATTCGCGGCGGGTTCCCACCAGTGTGTCAAGGTCAGAAAGCAGGTTGTGGAACATGGTT
The DNA here is from genome assembly GCA_017551215.1 of Bacteroidales bacterium. The sequence goes on from JAFZMA010000099.1 coordinate 44,502, forward strand.
GTGTACTTGTCGTAATCGCTGAGGTTCCCCTTGTTGAAGGCTTCCTCAACCTTTCCAAGAATCTTGTAGGCAAGGTTGCTCATGTACTGCCTCTGCACATCCACCACGTCAAACTTAAGGCCGTCTGTGTTAGGCTCGAATCCCAGGAGAAGATACATCGCAATCTTCAGGGAATCATTGTCATACGGGAAACTGAAGACTCCGTTAGGGCCGGATTTCTTTACGTGCAGTGCAGGCCTTGCGGCAACAGCGGAACTCCTTTCCGTACCGTCTGTTCCTCTCTTGTATGGATTGTCCGCTAGAACCCGGAACAGGCTGTCCGTGTTGTCTGAATTGTAGCCGTAGCGGCCCGTGCTGTATTCTTCCATCCACGTCTCGAGGTCGGCCTTTTCCTGCTTGAGCGGCATCTGGAGGGCAAGGTCGTAATAGAGAGGATTCTGACAGATTCCTTCCATGAACACACCGGTTCCAATAGCTTTTTCACCAGCCTCTTTTGCCTTAAGGAACTGGTTGTCTGCCAGTGCCCTGACGTCTCCGTGGAGCTTTATTCTGCCACCGAAATTGTGGAGGTTTCCGGCAAGGTAGCTATATCCCCAGAATCTTTCCTGCCCGTCTTTTCTCGGTGTGTAGTCAGGGTCTGCAAGGTCAAGTATAATCAGGGAGTCCTTTGGTATAGCCGTGACGATTTCCTTGGTAGGGGTCCAGCCCTGCATTATCCAGTAACGGAAATTAGGGTCTGCCAAGGAGTTGAGTTTCATAATGGAGTGGGCCACTTCTGCAAGATAGGTGCTGTCCTTGGACACAGGCCTACTCTCGTGGAAAGGGTCTGAGGCATAGAAGCCGTGGAGGCCGTATAGCTTGGCTTCTTCTTCAAAGAATATTTTACCAAAGTCCATGAACAGGGAGTCTGTAGGATCCAGCTGATATACGGAAGGAAATCCGCACCAGTCTTCCTTGGCAACTATATTGGCATTTGGATAAAGCTCCTTGAAGGCAGCCGGAACATTGCCCGCAAATCCTTGCTGGATAGGGTGCATGCCTAATTCTATTTCTCTCTGCATCACTTTCTTGCCCAATTCTATGTGGCTGTCTATCCAGGACTTTGGAAGAGGGCCGGCGAAACTCTCTATGTTGCCCATCCACTGCCAGGCAAAGTAGGCCGGACCGCAAAGGTACTGCCTTGCCTGCTGGTCTGTGTATCCGCATCTGAGAAGGGCATTGTACCAGACTCCTTCCAGACCTGTTACCTGGAGCGGCATGTTTATGCCGTTCATAGCCAGGAAGTCTATGGTCCACTGCCAGTCTTCCCAGTCCCACCACGCTGCAGTGTAGCTGAAGGAGCAGTAGTTGAAGAAAGAGCGGTACTCTCCGTTCAGAGTTCCTTCCGTCTTACTCGGAAGAGGCAGTGTCTCAGGCAGTTCTATGTGGCTTCCGCAGAAAGACAGATTCACGTTGCACCATTTGCGCAGGTACTGGTAATAAGCAACGCAGAGGGAGATAGTGGTGTTCCCTTCCAGCAGAATTTTTCCGTTTTCAGTGCTGTAGGAAAACTTCTGGGGCCCTTCCACATCGCTGAGGCGGATAATGAAACTTGATGAATATCCGGGAGTTACCCTTTCTATAAGTGCGGAGACCGCCTTTTCTTTCCCGTCTTTCCAGTCTGAAGGGGAGTTCCTTGAGCAGGAGACCAGTAACGCTATGGCCAACGCTGCGGCTGCTATAAATGATTTCATATTTCTATATCTTCCGTTTCTTCTTTTCCCAGATAAATCCTGTAATCTACCGAGCCTATTTCGCCGTGCTTGAAATTGACCGTAACCTTGAATTTGCTGAAATCGCGGAGAGGATCCTCAAGCATTGTTTGAGACAGGGAGAAAATATCCCAGCAGTCTATCATGAACTTTTGTCCTCTTTTTGTAACCTTCTGTTTGAAAACCACTTGCCGGTCATAGAACCGGACATATACGGATGTGTATATGCAATCGGGAAGTTCAAATCCGTTTTTCTGCATATTTGAAACCGCATACTCTGCGACTTGCTTGAGATACGGAGGGAGAGTAGGTATTGCTTTCATCTTTTGCTGTGGTTTTTGCTGCCGCTTTGCGGCGTGTTGTCGAAGATTCCGGTGTAGTTCTTTACAACCTTGCCGTTTTTGTCATAGACCTTGACATTGTTCTCGAATCCGTAAGGCCTCTTCTCGTTTCCATGGTAGAGAATCCGGATTTCGTAAGAAACCCTATAGCCTTGCTTTTTGGCATTTATGGCCTTTTTCTCGAGTTCCAGGATTTCTCCCGAGTTGAGGTCTCTTCTCTGAGGAACAAAGTTTATCTGCTCGGCCGGACCGTCCAGGGCCTGTGGTATCAAGTGACCGCAGTTGTCTCCGGGGAGTCCGTCCTTGAACTTTACAGAGTATTTCTGGGAACTCTGGTTGCGGCCTCTGGCCCTGAGATTCAGGGAAGGACAATACACTTTCTTAATTCTTCCCTGATTGTCTGTATAATAGCGGATATTGTCCACAAGATATTGGGCAGAAGGCAGATGGACAGAGTTGAGCAGCATGTTTACATAGACCTCGCCGCCCTTGTTAGGCTTGACTCCTGCATCGGCGACAATAAAACTCTCGCTCACAAGGCCGCAGAACTTGCCGCGGTTGTCAAATGCGGCTACCCATCTTCTGCTTCTGTCTTTTGCCGGAACTCTGGAAAGCAGAATGCCGGCCTTGCGCATAGAAGAAGTATCTCCCATAGAGTACAGGCGGCTCAGATCCGTAAACTTGAATTTGCGGAAATCCACATTGTAATACTTGTGTGCAGAGGCTTCCTTCCACCAGTTGTCCAACTTGGCGGATTTCTCCAGTGCCGTACCCTTGAACGGTACGTATGAAACCAGAATCAGAGGCAGCACAAAGGCCGCCAGAAATGAAAATAGACGGACTCTCTTCATAACTAATACAAAAATAGGTAATTTTGCAGAAAATGACAGAATATGGAAAGGGTAGATCTCTATAAGCTGAGGCGTGTGCTGGGCAAGCGGAGCAATTTCCTGGCTCTGGGCATCGCGCTTGTTGTGATGATGCTTTTCTATCCGGTAGACGGCAAGTTCAGGTACCAGTACAAGAAAGGCTCTCCATGGCTGTACGAAACTCTTGTCTCTCCGATAGACTTTCCTTTGCTGAAGACCCCGCAGGAACTGGCAGAGGAGAAAAGTCGCGCAGCTGAATCCATGATTCAGTATTTCCGCACGGAGGAGGGCGTCAAGAACAAGGTGCTTACGGATTTTTCCGGTAAATGCCTCAGAGACAGTGTGCCTGCAGCTATCAGAGATGCGGTTTCAGAGTCTCTTGTAAAGATTTACAATATGGGAGTACTCCCTGAACGTACCCTCACAGACAAGACTGTTTTCATTCAGAGAGGGAGAAACGCCCTGCCTGAAATAGAGATAGACCTTTATACGCCGTCAAAGGCATTGAAACTGATCCGGTCAGACCTCAAGTACGCCCTGCCTCTTGTAGATCCGGATTCCCTTATGGAGGCTTTGGATATAGCCTCATTGCTGGTTCCGAATCTGGCCTTTGACAAGAACACTACGGAAGAGCTTCACCACAAGGCTTCCGATTATATTTCTCCTACCAAGGGAATGGTGTATGCCGGTGAGCACATCGTAAATGAAGGGGAGACTGTAACGGCTGAAATAGCCCAGATCCTGGATTCCTTTAAAGTTGAGTATCAGAAGAGTGTGGGATATTCTGGTAATCTTGTCATGCTTCATCTCGGGCATGCTCTGATTATCATCATACTGCTCATAATGGCTTACATAGCGGTGTATTTTTCTGACTCGGACGTTCTGAGGCACCAGAACGAATTCAACTTTGTTGTTTTCATCCTTTGCCTGAACTTTGTGGTGATGGTTCTGGTCAGAAAGATTTCTCCTGAACTGCTTTATCTGGTGCCGTTTGCGGTAACAGTGCTTTACATGGGTTCATTCCTGTACAACAGGGTAGTTCTGCCGGTTTATTTCGTATCCATAATGCCGCTTCTGCTGATTGCTGAAAACGGAGTGGAACTGTTTACAATAGCCGGAGCCGCCGGATGCATCGCATTCGTTTCCTTTTCCTTGTACGAGAGGGGATGGCTTCAGTTCATCAACACAATCTATATTTTCATTGTCTGCGCAATAGTTCACATAGGATTCAAGCTCATAGCGGACGGAACCATATTCCCGCTGGAGACCAAGACATATCTTTATCTGTTCATAGCCAGCCTGTTGGTGGTGATAACGTATCCGTTCGTCTTCATTATGGAGAAGATGTTCTACATGGTCTCCATCTCAACCCTGAAAGACCTGTCGGATACGGAGAACGATCTTCTGGAAGAGCTTTCCGCCAAGGCTCCTGGAACTTTCCAGCACTCCCTCCAGGTAGCCAATCTGGCAGAGAGAGCGGTTGTGGCAATTGGAGGAAATCCGCGTATAGCCAGAGCCGGCGCCCTTTACCATGACATAGGCAAAATGAGCAATCCTCAGGCTTTCATAGAGAATATTCCGTCCGGAGTGAACATGCATACCGGGCTGACTCCAGTAGAGAGCGCGCAGCTGATTATCAAGCATGTGGAAGACGGCGTCGCTCTGGCCCAGAAGCACAAGTTGCCTCAACTCGTTCAGGATTTTATACTCTCTCACCATGGTCATTCCATGACAGAGTATTTCTACAATGTCTATTGCAATAACGGGGGAAATCCGGCAGACAAGGCAATGTTCACCTATAAGGGCAATCTCCCTGTCTCCAAGGAAGAAGTGGTTGTCATGATCGCCGATGCTGTAGAGGCTGCCTCACGCTCCCTCAAAGAGTATTCAGAGGAAAGCATTGCAGACCTTGTGGATAACGTTGTGGCCAAGAGAATCGCAGGCAACCAGCTTATCCGCTCGGATGTAACCTTCCGTAACCTCAACACTATCAAGGCGGTGATGAAGCGTCTGCTTAGAGAAATCTATCACGCCAGAATTGCCTATCCTAAACGCAAGGTTTAAGAGAATCTTCTTCTCCTGCTGATAATTCCGATAAGTACAAATGCCGCTGAAATCCAGCAGCTCAGAAGTCCTGTAATGTCTCCGTATTTCACGAACGGGGTGATTTCAGCGCTCGGATAAACCTCACCCCTGATAGCGCATTTTTCCCACCATGGAGTAGGCTGGAGTATGTCTCCTCTCTGGTTGATGAGGGCAGAAGTGCCTGTGTTTGCGCTTCTTGCAATATCCCTTCTGGTCTCTATCGCCCTCAGCGATGCGTAATGCAGATGCTGGATATGGCCGCTGGTGTTTTTCCACCAGCCGTCGTTGGTGATTATGGTCATCAGGTTGGCTCCTTCATCCTTGACGTAATCTCTGAAGAAGTTGGCGAACACGGATTCGTAACATACGGCACTGCCGATTTTAACATCATCTGGAGTGATGAAAAGGCCTCTGTAGCTCTGGGTTCCGAAGTTTCCGAACCCGCCTCCAAGATCCAGACCAAGAGAGCCTAGAACGCTTGTATTTCCTATATAAGGCACAGTTTCGGCCATAACCACCAGTTTGGATTTGTGGTAGAAGGTCAAAGCACTGTCTTTACCAGTGTAAACCGCAGTGTTGAACAGGTCGTACCAACCGCGAGCCCCCATAGGTCTTGCGGAACGTGTAGGCTTTGCTTCTTCGAAATAATACGTCTGGGTTACGGCTCCAAATATGAAATTCACGTTGTTTTGGGCAGAAAAGAGCCTTATGCTGTCCAATGTGGAATTGCCAACAGGGTTGTTCTCTACAATGCTTCCAGCTGCAGAAGACGGATTAAAGAAGGTCTCTGGAGCAACAACCAGGAATGTGGAATCCGTGATGTTCTCTTTGGCCAGATTCAGCAGAATCTCGTCTTGCTGCCTCTGTGTTTTGCCGCCGAACTTGTCTTGGTATGGGTCTATATTAGGCTGAAGCACCACAACTTCCTTTGCTTGAGCAGGGTCGTAAGAGGCTATCTTTTTGCCGTATTCAGCGTATCTTATGTGGGAAAGAAGAATTGGAACAGCAATGAGAACAGTTGCTCCCAGAGCCCACCAGCCAGACTTGCGCCTTTCGGAAATGTTGAGAAGCGTCCTGAAAATCAAGCCGTTTGCAAGCAGAATCCACAAAGATCCGGCTATTGAACCGGTAACCTCGTACCACTGTATGTGCTTTATGCTTTGGGCAAAGCTGTTGCCAAGGTTGAGCCATGGCCAGGTTACCTGCCAGTCCTGGTAAAGATGCTCCCATGCGCACCACAGGACGGCGAGAGCCAGATATGGGAAGAAGCCCGCATACCTTTGGGTCAGGAATCTGAACAGCCGGAAAACAACGGCCATCTGCAGCGCGTTCAGTATGATTGCGGCAACGGCTCCGGCAGGAGTTGCATACCAGATCCACCATGTGGCAATCACGTTCCACAGAAGGAAGGCAGAGTAATAGCAGAGCCCGAAATGCCTTTTACCGCTTTCCGTAGCCAGTTTTTCGGCTGCCAGAAGCGGAAGGAAAGCAACCAGGGCAATGAGTCCGCAATGCGGATATATGTAAGGTATGGAAAGCAGAAGACCAGACAGAAGGCTCAGGATCCAAAGTTTTCCCAGGCTATTTTTTTTCATAACTCAAAAATAGTAAATTTGCGCCTTGTTATGCACAACGAGATGCTTGAAGTTTTCCTTAAAGGACTGATAGTGGGCGTTGGGGCTTCTATCCCCCTTGGTCCAGTAGGTGTTCTTTGTATACAGAAAACCATAAGCAAAGGACGTTTCGCAGGTTTTTTCACGGGCCTGGGAGCATCCATCTCGGATACCTTCTATTCTGCCCTTTCCCTTTTAGGTCTGTTCATGATAGACAGTTTCCTGGACCAGTACAAGGCCTGGGTGCTTCTTTTCGGAGGTTTAGTCATAGCCGCAATCGGAATCAGGGTTTACCGCAGCAATCCGGTCAAGCAGATCAAGCAGAAGCAGGGTGGAGGAAGCAGAATCAAGGATATGCTGGAATCACTGGCCATAACAATCACAAATCCAGGCTCTATCTTCCTGATTTTCGCCATGATGGCTGCTGTAAGGCTGGACGTCTCCGCCTACACCCTGGAAACCGCGCCTGTAGCTGTAAGAATCCTGCTGCTTGCCATATTCCTTGGAACTGCCCTTTGGTGGTTCTTCCTTACTTCTCTTGTAAGCGTTTTCCGCAAGAAATTCCGCCTCAAGCAGCTGATTGTGATAAACAGGATTTCCGGAATAGTCATTATCCTGCTGGGTATACTGAGCTTTGGAGAGGGACTCGTCAAGCTGATCCTTCAGTATATAGTAAAGTAGTGGAGGTGAGCGGAGTCGAACCGCTGTCCAATCAAATTGCCAATAGGTTTTCTACGTGCGTATCCCCGGTTTGGTTTTCGTCTGAAGCCCCGCCCCGAAGCAGGCAAGTCATCAGCTTATCCTTTTAAACTTAGGAGGATTTAAAGGAGTCATCTTCCGCATTCTTCTTTTGATGATACCCCGTATGCCAGATCCAAGAAGACGGAAAACCTGGCGGGATACTCGTCCGAAGCACCTTGTGCCTCAAGGATTAAGCGCTGTCAGCTTGGCTGATTACGCAGCGAGTCTAACATTTGTGTTGCCAATTAATGGCTGAAAGTCATTGATTAACGAGCGCGGCTCCCAACGCTCGGCACGCTTGCCTACCAACTGATCTGATGTCAAAACCAGAACACCCCCGGCTTAAAGAGGATGCGAATATAGAGAAAAAAGCTGCACCCTTTAAGTTTTCAATTATTTTTCTTCAGCTTCAGGCTAGGAAGAAGCCTCATCTATCAGGTAAAGAAGGCTCTTGAAACTGATGCCGCTGTGTTCGCTCAAACCGATTTCACAGGTGCGGCTCGTGGCATAGCCTTCCGAACATCCTTCTGCCTGTATTGCAAGATCTCTAAGTCCCCAGTCGTTGAGTTCAGGAGTAAAGAATCCCTTGTCTCCGGCAAAGCCGCAGCAGTTGGTTTCCATCACCTTGACTCTCTTTGCGCACTGCTTGGCTATCTCTACTATGGTTGTGTCTACTCCCAGTTTCTTGGAGGTGCAGACGGCAAATACGGCAACAGTCCTGTCTAGTTTGCGGATAGTCAGGTTCGGCATCAGGTAGAGTTTTGCAAATTCAGCCGGCTCATACAGAGTCAGTTTGTCTCCAAAGTTAGACTTCATTGTGTAAAGGCACGGAGTCATATCGCAGACAATTGGAAGAGTTCCGCCTTCAGAGGCTTTGGTGAGTTCTTCCAGAAGATTGTCGCTGAGCATCTTGCCGGCCTTGACATATCCCTTGCTGGAGAAGGCCATTCCGCAGCAGAGTTTCTTCAGGTTGGCAGGGTATACCACCTCGAATCCGGCTTTGCGGATAAGCTTGTCCATCAGGCGAGTGAGGCTAAGAGCCTTTCTGTAAGCCTTGCTGTTGCCCATGGAGCGGGTGAGGCAGCTTGGGAAGTATACCACTTTCCCCTTACTCGGCGATGGGATTAGAGACGGATCTCTGCCTTCCAGTATAGCCTTGGAAATCTTGCGGTTGCCTTTAGGGAAACTCGGGTTCCACTTAGGAATAAGGCCGCATGTGATCCATCTTGCAAACTGGGCCATAGGTTTCATGACTGTCTTTCCTACCGTCCTGCGAATTACGTAGGAAGTATTCCAGGCTGCCCTCATTCCCCATACAGCCTTGTCCCAATGCGCGGCAAGACGTGTGGCCTTGTTTTCCTGTTTATCCGTATGGTTATTGTGGCGTAATTCCTTGGTAAGTTTGCCGTTATCTACCTTTACAGGGCAGGCCACTGCGCAGAGGCTGTCCGTTGCGCAGGTTTCGTCTCCCAAATACTTGTATTCCTGTTTCATAAGGGCAAGGTCTGCGGGGTTGGACTTGGACTTTTCCAGCCTTGTCATTTCCCTGAAAGATACAACCCTTTGTCTTGGAGAGAGCGTTAGACCTTCTGATACACAGTTCTTTTCGCAGAATCCGCACTCCATGCAGCGGTCTATTTCCGGACTTGTCTGAGGGCATGGCTTAAGGTTCTTGATGTGGGCCTGAGGGTCAGAATTGAGGATGACTCCCGGATTCATGATTCCCTTAGGGTCTATCAGTTGCTTGATTTCCTTCATGAGACCGTAAGCCTGCTGTCCCCATTCCAACTCAACAAACGGCGCCATGTTCCTTCCGGTTCCGTGTTCCGCCTTGAGCGAGCCGTCGTATTTGCTCACCACAAGATTGCAGATATCGTCCATGAATTTGGCGTATTTCTGCACTTCCTCCGGATTCTGGAAATCCTGATTGAACATGAAGTGAAGGTTGCCGGCCAGGGCGTGTCCGAATATCACGGCATCCGAATATCCATCCTTGTCAAATACCTCTCTCAGGTCTGTAACCGCCTCTGCCAGACGCGGTACCGGGAAGCATACATCTTCTATGATGGCGGTTGTACCTGCCTTTCTCATGCCGGCTACCGTTGGCAGGCACTCCTTTCTGACCTTCCAAAGAGTTGCCTGTTCCTTGGCATCAAACGTAAAGGAGAAAGGAAGAACTGTCTGGAACTCGGCAAGAGCTTCTGTAATCCTCTTTACCTTGCCCTGGAGAGACGGCTTGTCTTCCTCTGTTATCTCCACCAGAAGTCCGCACGCTCCGTCTGGCAGAGTCTTAAGATACTCAGGAACTCCGTCTGCATTTTCCACGCTCCTTATAGACGAACGGTCTATCAGCTCCACAGCGGAAACAGGCATCTGCTTGAGTTTCTGCACGGCGTTGCAGGCCTCCCGAATGGTAGGGAATACGATCAGCGCAAGAGCCTTGAACTTTCTGTCTTCCACCGTGTTATATGTGATGGATGAGATGAAGGCCAGCGTTCCCTCGCTTCCGATAATCAGATGCTTGAGAATGTCTATTCCGTCTGAATAATCCACGAAAGCGTTGAGGCTGTAGCCCGTTGTATTCTTTATCTTGTATTTCCTCTCGATCCTTTCCTTGAGAACAGGATCTTCTCCGATTCTTTTGGCAATGCCCTCAAGCCCTTCCACAATGTTTCTGTGAGTTTTGCGGAATCGCTTTACGGATGCCGCATCAGCCGTATCCAGGTCTGTTCCGTCCGGAAGTATTATATTTATATCAGCGATGGTCTTGTAGGAGTTCTGGCTTGTGCCACAGCACATTCCACTGGCGTTGTTGGCTGCGATTCCTCCTATCATCGCAGAGTCTATAGAGGCCGGGTCCGGCCCAATCTTCTTGCCGTAACGGGTGAGCAGGCGGTTTGCCATTGCTCCCCTGATTCCGGGCTCAAGGCAGATCCTTTCTCCCCTTACAGATATGCTGTAGTGGCGGAAACCGTGAGTTGCAATCACCAGCACCGAGTCAGAAATTGACTGGCCGCTCAGCGATGTTCCTGCAGCCCTGAATGTTACAGGGATATCCATCTTGTAGGCTTCCATCAGAATCTGCCGGACTTCCGTAGAAGACCAGGCCCTTACCACCAACTTTGGAATCAGCCGGTAGAAAGAGGCGTCTGTGCCGAATGCAAGAGTTGTCAGAGGATCGTGGAACATCCTGTCCTTAGGGATGAACGCTTTAAGTTTGTCGTAAAATTCCTTGTACTTTCCGGTTAGCATATCTTGTCTAATTATTTTGTTTCAAAACTTCTGTCATGGCTTCCGCCGAGGTGCCCTTGAAAATTACTGTTCCGTCCTGGTCTGTGACCAGAATCAGCGGAACGGCCTCTATATAGTATTTGTCTCCGAGTCCGGTTAAGTTATCCTTTGCGTATAGTTGTCTGAATTCCAGATTATTGGCGGAAACAAACTTGCGGAAATCCTTAACGTTGTCTCCTGCAAAAATACCCGTGAAAGAAACCTTCTTTCCGTATTTCTTCCAGGCGTTCCGGATTTCAGGCAGAGTTTCCTTGCAGACTTCGCAACCGGTCCTGTAAAAATACAGCACCTTCATCTTTCCGTCGGGAATCAGAAGATCAGCCGGATTATCGGCAATATCGTATAGCGTAAGGTTTTCGGCCTTGCTTCCCGGAGCGTTCATATTTGCAGCTTTCAGAATGCTTTCCACGCTGGATACAAACACTGTATCTTCCCATTTTTCAGGCATCTCTAGCACATATTTACGTCCAAAATACAAAGCGGTCTGAATATTCGGCGCATAGCCACAGAAGAAAAGATAGGTGAATGCCTGCCTCATAAGGCGGGAGAAAGATTCTGAAGACTTGACTCCCTCATATATCTTGTCAACGGCATCTTTTCTGGCTCCAAAATCCAACCCGGTCTCTGGAGAAAGTTCCTCTGACGGGAATATCTGTGAAAGATAAATGTATGCCTTGTTGTCTTCCTCTGCCTGTTCCTCCAGCATTTTTGAAAGGGTAGGGGTGAGTATGCCTCTTCCCCTAATCCTCAGGCTTTCATCCAGAAGGAACATTTTAGGGGTGCTTACAATTCCATAATCCACGGAAAAATTGCTTTCCCTGTCCAGGTCTGCAAGATGGAGCCAGGAGATGTAAGGGTTATTCGTCTGGAAGTGCTTTCCGATATAGTCTTTCCACGCTTTAGAATCGGTTCCTGTATAAATTGCGGCAATGTTGATAGGGAATTCCTGCCAGGAATCCAGCAGGGAGACCAGCTTTGGAGTTTCCTCTTTGCAGTATGCGCAATCGTCTGAAAAGAAATAGATTATGGAGTGGTCTCCCATCAGTTCGCGTACGCTTCTCTCCACTCCTGACGTGTCTTTGAGCCTCAGTTCAGGAGCCTTTGAGCCAACCAGAGTGCCTTTGTTGACAGTTACAAACCAAGCTGCTTCCGCCTTTTGTGGTGCGGGTATTGTCTTGTCGGGGATGATGTATTTTTCAGCGGTATAGACAGCGCTTCCCTCGCATCCCATAACCACAGAAGATGAGTATATGCGGAAACACTCCATTGCCACGGCAGCCCTCATCTTAGGGTCTGTCAGATAGCGGTTTTCCATCAGATAGTCAATGGCCATGTTCCTGACGCTCTCCTTGGAAAATATGAACTCGTCTAGGAATATGTCAAGAATCTGCTTGCCGAATAAGGTATAGTAGAGCCTGTCATCGGCGATATCTGCCATCCTTTCTTCACCGCTTGATGCAAGGTTTTTTGTAAGGAAACTCCATTGTATGGAAGCTAGAGAAGAGGGATTCTCTATACTGGTTTTATCTGGTTCTGGCTGATTGATTTCAATTTTGGGAGCTTTCTTTCCTTTTTTATGCCATTTATCCCGAGACTC
>JAFZMA010000100.1 GCA_017551215.1 Bacteroidales bacterium
AGCCAGCTTTACGACTTCCTATTCGAGAGAATTTCTGCAAATTAAATGACAGTTCTGGCCATGGCCGCCTATCGCTTTTTCAGGAAAAGGCGCGCGCTATTCTACATAATTCTCCTGGGCAGTTTCATCCTTCTGGCTTTTCTGGCCGGACGGATGTACTATGAGGAAGACATAACCAAACTCCTTCCTGCAACAGAGGGAAATAGCGGCGTGCGCTATGTCTTTGACAAACTTAAGGTTAAGGACAAGATATTTGTAGAGCTCCGCATTACGGACACAACCATGTCTACCCAGGATATGGTGGACACTCTGGTTTATGCATCTGACAGGCTCTGCGATTCCATCAGGGCTCACGATGTCCATGGTTATGCGGAAGACATCTTCAACCGTATAGACCCTTCTTTGATTGAGAATGGAGCAAACCTTATTCTGGACAACGCTCCATGCTTTCTGGACAGCACTTTTTATCAGTCTCTAGATAAACTGCTGAACACCAGAAGTATGGACTCTCTCATGCAGGCAAATGCGGATCTTCTGGCAGATGACCCGTCTGGAATGTGGTACGACATAATCTGCAAAGACCCTCTGGCATTCCGCAGTCTGGCTATGAAAAACCTTGCCTCCGCCGGCGGAGACCTTTCAGACGGTTCCGCCCACAAGGAAAAGGGAAAACTCACCCTCACAGACTTCCATCTGATGAGTTCAGACAGCACCGTAGCCCTGGCTTACGTCTCCCCTGCATTCCGCGCAATGGACAGCAAATCAGGTTCTAAGCTCATAAGTCTCATTGAACGGGAAGCGGAAGAACTCTACAAGGTTTGTCCTCAGGTAGAGGTACTCATCTGCGGCAAATCCACCAAGAGCGTCTACACCGCACGACGCATAAAGAAAGACCTTGTGCTGACCATCAGCATAGCCCTTCTGCTGATAATCCTTATCATCGGATATTGCTTCCGCACAAAAGACACGCTGCTCTATTTGCTGGCACCTCTTGTATGGGGAGTGGTAATGGCCATAGCCGCCGTCTACCTCATACAGCAGGAAATGTCTTTCATAGCCCTTGGCATAGGCTGCATAGTTATAGGAGTGGCGCTCAGCTACTGCATCCACATAATAACCCACCATAAGTATATCGCTTCTGTAGAGCAAGTTATAAAAGACCAGGCAAAGCCTGTGGCGCTTGGATGCATCACCACCGTAGGCTCCCTGCTGGGTCTGATTTTTACAAAATCTTCTCTCCTCAGCGATTTTGGCCTCATGGCATCTCTGGTGATGATAGGCACCACCCTTGCCGCTGTTTTCTTCCTGCCGCAGTTCTTCAAGAACGCCACCGGAAAGAAAAACGACAAGGCCTTTGAAGCCATAGAGAAAATCACCACACGCCCTTACCACAAAAGCACGTGGGTAATAATTCTGGTAGTTTTGCTGTTTGTGCTCAGCGTGGTCTTCACAAGGGGACGGGCCAACTTTGATACGGACCTTTTCCACCTCGCCTATAACGATCCTAAACTTGTTGCTGCAGAGCAAATCTATGACACCAGACTCCAGAGCAATCTGCAAACCAAGCATGTAGCCACTCTCTCCAAGAACCTGGACAGCGCCCTTGCTCTGAACGGAATGTTAGCAGAGCAATGCCAGAAGCTCCAGGACAGCGGAATAATCTCATCCTTCAACACGGCCTCCAGTCTTCTTCTGCCTTCCCCTTTGCAGGAAGACAGAATCTCCACGTGGAATTCTTACTTTACGCCAGCCCGCAAAGAGATTGTAAAGAAGATGACAGCCGCGGCCGCAGAAAGAAACGGCTTTGAGGCAGACATGTTCACGCCTTTCTACGAGGCTCTGGACAAGGAATATACGCCGGTGGATGTATTTTCCAGCGGAACCGTTCCGCCGGAAATAATGGGCAACTTCATAGAAAGGAACGACGACGGAACCTACCTGGTATTCACCACCCTCAAAGCCCCAAACAAAGACAGTCTCTGGAGGGCATCCGAGATTCTGGCCCAAGGCGGAGAGGAAAAGGACAAGACCCTTGCAGACGGAGTCATCATAATAGACCCGCTCTTCTATACCACAGACATGCTGGAGATTATGGAGCACGACTTCAACACCGTTCTTCTAATATCGTCCCTGTTCGTGCTGGTAATTCTGCTGCTGGCCTTCCGTAACATTGTCCACGCCATTATAGCCTTCCTGCCAATGTTCATGAGCTGGTTCATGGTGCTGGGATTCATGAGGCTCTTCAACATGGAATTCAACCTGATTAACATAGTCGTATCCACGTTCATCTTTGGAGTGGGCGTAGACTACAGCATATTTGTAATGGACGGCCTCATCAAGGGACGCGAACGCTCGGAACTCCTTCGCTATCACCGCAGCGCCATCTTCTTCTCCGCCGTCATGCTCATTCTGGCCGTAAGCAGCCTGCTGTTTGCAGTACATCCCGCAATATCGTCCATCGGACTTTCAACCCTTGCGGGAATGATTTCCACTATTCTGATAACGTTCACCCTGCAGCCTTACCTGTTCTACAAATGGGAGGCTTTCAGACACAGATGAAGTTCGACGCCGTCATAATCGGAAGCGGTCTTGGAGGACTCGAGTGCGCCTACATTCTGGCCAAAAACGGAAAGAAGGTCTGCGTGGTGGAAAAGAACGCGGCCCCGGGAGGATGCCTCCAGAGTTTCAGACGTGGAACGGATGAGTTCGACACCGGCTTCCATTACGTGGGAGCCCTTGGCAAAGGCCAGATTCTGGAACGCCTCTTCTCATATTTCAACCTGATGAAACTGCCTTGGCACCAGCTGGATACAGACGGCTTTGATCAGGTGGTCTTCCAGGATAAAAGCTATCTGCTCTGCAACGGATACGAGAATTTTGCAGACAGTCTCTCATCCCGGTTCCCGGAAAGCCAGGCAGAAATCTGCAAGTATTCCGCGTTTCTGAAAGAAGTGGGGAGCAAAATCACAGACCCTCTGTTCAGCAACGGAGGCTGGGACTCCACCAATTCCCTCTTCAGCCTCAGCGCCTGGGAATATCTGCGCAGTACCCTGAAAAACAGCCTGGTGCGGGACATCGCCAGCGGCACATCCCTGAAGCTGGAACTCTGCCGCCAGACTCTCCCGCTCTACACCTTTGCACAGATAAACAGCTCCTTCATCCAAAGCGCCTGGCGCCTTAAGGGAAGAGGCTCCCTCATCGCCGAGTCTCTTTCAGACAGCATCAGAAAAATGGGCGGCACCATAATGCTCTCCACAGAGGCCATTGTGCTCAGCGATGAAAACAGCCGAGTCTCCCGCCTCAAGGTCCGCAGCACAAAAGGCGGGCTCTTCAAAGCCCCGTCAGAATCTGATTGCCAGACAATTGAGGCAGACTGCTTCATATCTGACCTCAGCCCCCAGCTCACGCTTCAACTGCTGAAAGACAGCCCGGCCGTAAGGCCTGTTTTCCGCCGCCGGATAAGCCGCCTGGAACAGACCTACGGATTCTTTACCGTCAACATCAAACTCAAGCCGGAAAAAGTCAAATACCTCAACCGTAACGTCTATTATTACTCTCCGGACCTATCCTCCGTGTGGGACATTCCGGAAAAGCTTTCAGACGGCCGCACAAGAGGAATCCTCATAAGCCAGCAGGTTCCGGAGCAGGGCCCATTTGCCACCCAGATGGACATCCTTGCCCCTATGGGCTACAAAGAGGTGGAACAGTGGGAAAACACTTTCCCTTTGCATCGCGGAGAAAAATACAGGGAATTCAAGGCCCGCAAGGCGGAAGAGTGCCTGCAGATGGCGGAAGAAGTGTTCCCGCATCTCAGGGAGTCTGTAGACACCTTCTACACCTCCACTCCGCTCACCTACAGAGACTACACGGGCGCTGTCCAGGGCACGGCATACGGCATAAGAAAAGACTGCAACAATCTGATTATGACGCTCCTTGCCCCAAAGACCCCTCTGGGCAACCTCTACTTCACAGGGCAGAACCTCAATCTCCACGGAGTGCTGGGAGTTTCACTTACATCCCTGATTACCTGTTCAGAAATTTTAGGAAAAGAACCGGTGGTATCTTTTTTGGAGTAAATTTGTGCCGTTATGAGAAATAATCGCACAAGAAATTATTCAGGTCTCCGCCTCTGGATGGCTGTTGCCGCATGCTGCTTACTGACAAGCGGAGTGGCTCTGTCCCAGAGCAAAGAGAAGGTCATGGCAGACATACTCAAGAAGAACGAGACATATAAGACCATAACATCCTCCTGCACTCAGGTAAAAACCATGAAGGGCATGAAAAAGAGCGTGGAGAGCAAGGGCAAGATGTATTTCGTCCGTTCTTCAGAAAAACTGTCAATCCAGCTGGTTCATGACAGGGTTAAGCACAAAGACAAGGCAAACCAGCTCTTCATAAGCGGAGACAAGGTTACAATGATAAACGGAGGAACCCGCAACGTGTTCAATACCAAGACAGACCACAACATGAACATTCTGCGTGGAATCCTGATTTATTGTATCAGCGGTCAGATAGAAAAGGCGGCTCAACTCAACAAATCAGAGGTCAAGATGACTTCAACAGACAAATACTATGTCTTTGAGATGAATGTGGCCAAGCATGCCAAGGGAAGATGGAATCACCTGACCGCCTCATACAGCAAGAAAGACCTGTCTCTGTGCATATTCACCCTTACGGAGAAAAACGGAAACACCACAACCTGGAACACCCTGGAGAAAGAATTTAACGGATTGATTTCAGAAGACGTGTTCAATTACTAAATCCTCTGCGATATGCTTGATTGTGGCAAACGGAGCTTATTGAGATTTCTGCCTGCACTTCTGCTGGCGGCCGCTCTCGTTTTGCCATCCCTTGCCAGCGGACAGAGCACCAGGGTAAAGGGGCGTGTCACCGATGCTGATACGGGAGAAGGCCTTCCTTTTGCCAACGTCTACTTCAAAGGCACCACCATAGGCGTGTCAACCGATTTAGACGGATACTACACCCTTGAGACAAGGGATCTTACGGTAGATTTGCTGCGGTTCGAGATGCTCAGCTACACACCGGTGGAAAAACAAATCAAGAAGGGAGCGTTCATCCAGCTGGACATAACGCTTAAAGTGGAAGAAAACCTGCTGAGCCAGATTGTGGTAAAGCCGGACTACCGCTACATACGCTGGATTCTCTCTAACATAGAAAGGGCCAAGAAAATCAACGATCCGGAGGAACGGGACCGCTACGAATGCCGCCTTTACACCAAGATGGAACTGGACCTTGTGAACGCGGACACCCAGATTAAGAACAAGCTTCTGAGAAAGAACTTCGGGTTTGTGTTCGACTATATGGACACATCTGTAGTTAGCGGAAAGCCTTATCTGCCAATCATGATATCGGAGAACAACTCCATGTTCTACAAGCAGAAAGACCCCGCACAGACAAAGGAAATCATAGAGGCCACACGCATATCGGGAGTAAAGGACGAGGCTACCTTTGCCCAGTTCACCGGCAACATGCACATCCGCACCAATTTCTATGACGATTTCATAAACCTGTTCGACATACAGATTCCGTCTCCGGTTAAAGGTCCAAACGTTTATTACGACTACTTCCTCATAGACAGCCTCAACATAGACGGAAGGAAAACCTACCATATCCGTTTCCATCCGGCCAAGATGGTTTCTTCCCCTACGTTCGATGGAGAAATGAGGATAGACGCGCAGGACTGGGCCGTTAGGGAAATCCACGTAAAGCTCAAGAAAGGCAGCAACGTAAACTGGATCAGAGATCTTGTACTGGATTCTGAATACCAGCTCGTTGGAGGGCGAGGCTCGTACCAGGGAAAAGACTCCCTGTGGTTCTTCAAGCAGGACAAGATGTACGCGGATTTTTCTGTAACAATGAGAGATTCCTCCAAGCTCATGTCCTTCCTTGGCAGAAGGCAATGCGACTATCTGGATCCGAGATTCGACAAGCAGATGCCGGACAGCGTAGCCAAGCTCATGAGCAATGTTATTACGGGCAAGAATCCTC
This sequence comes from Bacteroidales bacterium, assembly GCA_017551215.1. Next base: position 6,010 of record JAFZMA010000100.1, read on the forward strand.
TGGTGGACGATGAGGCTTACTGGGAGAAGAATAGACCATTTGCCCTCAGCCAGAAGGAAAGCAACATCTACAAGATGGTGGATTCCATAAAGAACGTTCCTCTCTACCACAATATCTACACTATTGTAAACACCTTTGTAAACGGGTATTACAACTTTAACTACTTTGGAATGGGCCCTTACTTCAAATTGTTCAGCTTCAACAACATAGAGGGAGCCAGATTCCAGTTCGGGGGACGTACCACAGAAGACTTCAGCAAGAAGTTCAGGATCTCAGGCCACGTAGCCTACGGCACCAAGGACAAGAAATTCAAGGGCCGCCTCATGGGAGAATACATGTTCAGCAACATGCCTACGCGCAAGCTGATTGTCAGCGCCAGCAGAGATATGGTGCAGATGGGAAGAGGAGCCGGAGCGCTTACGGAAGGCAATATCATGTCTTCTCTGTTGAACAAGGGTAACAGCGAGAGAATCAGCCCGGTAAACGAATACACCCTGGGCTATGTACATGAGTGGAACGAGGGCTTCAACAACAGCATTTCCATAGAAGGCCGCAGGGTTTACTCCAACAAATACGTGCCAATGTTCACCCCGGACAGCATCCACGTAACCAGCGTTTCTTCCAACCAGTTGCATTACACCGCCCGCTTCTCCTGGGACGAGACCGTAACCCGCGGAACGTTCGACAAGATATATGTCCTCACCCATTACCCGATAGTAACCATAGACCTTATAGGCGCCGCCAAGGGAATGAGCCACAACGACTTTGGATTCTTCCGGGCAGAAGCCACCGTAGACTACACCCTTCCTATTCCGCCATTCGGAACTTCCAGCTTCCAGCTTGCCGGAGGAAAGATTGTAGGCAAGGTTCCATATCCTTTCCTCAAACTCCACGAGGGTAACGGCACATACTTTCTGGACAAGAGTTCATTCGCCTGCATGGACTTCTACGAGTTTGCCTCGGACACCTGGGCAACCATCTTCTACGAGCATAACTTCAGAGGCTTCTTCCTGGGCAAGATTCCTCTTATGAAGAGGCTCCAGTGGAGAGAGGTCTTCACGCTCAAGGCCGGCTACGGAACGCTTTCCAAGGTCAACAACGGCATAACAGACGGCAAAATCGGCAACCCGGCCAGCACCATTCTCGGAACCGGTCCCGGAGCAAAATACGAGGGAATGGAAGCAAGGCTTCTCTTCCCGGAAGGCATGAGCTCCCTGCGCAAACCATATGTGGAAATGGGCGTTGGCGTAACCAACATCTTCCGCGTCTTCCGCGTAGACTGCTTCTGGAGAATGACTCACCGCTTCAAGATAGAAAACGGTGTCAAGGTCAAGAAAAACCACCGCGCCGCCATCAACTTTGGCTTCGAATGGGCCTTCTAAACATACTATGTACAAGAGACTGATATTACATATCGTTATTTTTATAGCATTGCTGACTCTTGTGGCCGGCTGCAAAAAGGGTCGTGATGTTGCTTCACCAGACATCAGGCAAGCTACGGCACGGGTGATGGACTTGGCAGCCCTGGAGCCGGAGAGGGCTTTGGAAGCTATAGATTCACTCAAGGGGGCTGGGCTTCCAAAGTATCAGGCAGACTTGCTGCGCGTTAGAGTGTATGGTATGGGGTTAGAGGGCAAGATGCTAGACTCTGCCATTATCATCGGTGAGCAGCTTATGACCCTTAAAGAAGCCAAGGAGAATCTGGGGTACAGGGAGGATGTTTTAGAAGCACTGGTGAACGCTTGCAGATTGCAGCATGATAATGAGCGTGCTATCAGGTGGGGTGGCGAGTTGGTAAAACTATGCCGAGAGAAAAATGAGGAGACAGAGGCTCTTCGCAATGAGGCAGAGTTAGGAATGCACATAACTCACATCGGGAGACAGACAGAAGGACTTGCCAAAATTGACAGCGTGCTTACAAAGCTCGAAAATGTGCGAAAGTTCAATGAACTGGATGCCTGGATTATTGCAGCCAAGAGAAAAATCTCGGTTCTGAAAGAAAATGACCGCCATTCCGATGTTATCCCCGTAGCCAACCGCATCATCGACCGACTAACTGACTACGAGCAGCATCCAGAGGACTTCAGAGACAGCACCTACCGCGAACCCTCCGACGAGGATCGCCAGGGTTATATCAACTTCTATCGCGCCCAGGCATACGGATTTCTGGCAGAGGCGTATGCGCTTAGCGGTAATGATCACCAGGCGCGTGAGTTCCTGGCAAAATTCGAACAAAGTGACTATGGACAGACGCTCGACGGCCGCAAGATGATAGCTCCGACATGGATAATGCTTGGCGAGACTCTTAAACTGGAGAATATGTACGAAGACCTGACCACGGCGCGTTTTCGGGAATACGAGCAGAAGATGGAGATAGAAAGGCAGAAGGCAAAAGCAACGCACTCACGGCAGGTGGCCCTTGGATTGGGGCTTTTGGCGATTTTGCTGATATCGGTAATTGGTCTCCTAATCTATTATCAGCGTGTCATCACGCGGAAGAACCGAGTGCTGGCACGTGAGATTTCCGAGGCAATAGAGTACAAGGAAAGGACTCTTCTGTTTAAAGAGAAGGAAAAGCATGGCCACCCAAGCACATCTGAACTATCTTCTCTCAGCGATGCTCAACTATTCCAATTCCTCCGCGATACCATTCTGGGCAACGAATTGTTCCTCAATCCATCGCTCGATCGCCAACAGTTGATGGACACATACCACATATCTAAAGACCGCATCGGGGCTGCTTTCAAGCAAGGAAGCGAGTTTGAATCGCTCATAGACTTCCTCAACGACTGCCGCCTCAACTACAGTACCAGACTCCTGGCAATGCGGCCAGACATGACCATCGGCGAAATAGCCACCGCCAGCGGTTTTGCCAGTCTCAAAACCTTTGGCCGCAACTTCAAGCGCAGGTTTACTCTCACCCCTTCTGAGTACCGGGAGCAGCGAAGGCAGATATAGTCCGCCCCCTCAATTCGTCCTAAACCATACCCCAATTCGTCCGCGCTATTGCCCGGACACTGCTTATTCTGTTCTTTCGCAAAATTTTAGTATCATGAAAAAATTCTTTTTCATGCTGTTGCTCAATGCAATTATATTGGGCACAGCACAAGCACAAAACCTGCCCGCCGGAATGCGGGTAGAAGTTGCCGAGGACGAAACCGACCATGGCGAATACAGCATTTTTGAATATAAAGACAGCGACGATGCCGAATCTTTCGGCTACTACCTCAGCCTGGGGCGTGTTACCAAATTCCTCGGCGCAGACGAGATCCTTGGCATGGAAGTAAAGGACATCCATGAGGTCACTATCCGCCTTGGCTCCACCACGGAAGAAGCCCTGGCAACCATCGACACTATCCTAGGCCTCTTTGATAAGGACGTGCATACAACGGCCGAATTTCAGGGCCGTGCCGCAACCAACGGCTTCAAACTCGGCGAACCCGTCACCGCCACCTGCACAGTAGTAAAGAAGACACTTGGCGGCAAGCGCCTGCAGTTTATCTTCCCGGAAGGTGACCGCCAGGCTCGGGCTAACCTCTCTAAGTCAACCCTCAAGAACCTCCGCTCGAACTTCAAGTTAGATATTAAGCTTCATCCCAAACAACATCGCAAGTAATGAGTAAAAAAGAAATTTATTCAGCTCCCAAAGCAAAAGAGCAACTAATCCAGACCGAAAAGGCCTTACTCGAAGTGAGTGGCGGCAGGCAAGATTATGGAGAAGCGGAAACGGATAGTTGGATTTAATCACAAAAATCAGGAATTGTATTATGAAAAAGGGGTTGATTTATTGTTTACTGGCCCTTACCGCTCTCTCCTTTGCGGGCGGATGCAGCAAGAATGACAATGTATTGCCGGATGATGCCACAACTAAATACCGCCTGAGCGTAAAGGCCGACAAGAGAACTGAAACACCTTCCTCAAAGGCTCTTGCCATTGAGGACAGAAACGGAAAGCACTATTTGGCTTCCTATTGGGAAACCACCGATAATGTCTATGTTCATGATACCCAAGAGGGACACTTGATAGGAACACTTCATCCTAGATCGGAAGGGACTAATGCCTATCTTGATGGTGAGATTTCAACCCCACCTCCAGTGGGTGCTTCCCTCTATTTTTCTTATCCTGTTTCTTCATTTAACTATGATTATAGGGGCCAGGACGGTACTTTGGAAACTATCGCTAAGCAATATGATTTCGCCAATGCAGAGGCTATAATCAAATCAAAGGACAATTCAACGATAACATTGGAAAATTCGCTGACTTTCTGGTCCCAACAGGCAATAGTAAAATTCACTCTGGTTGATGCAGCCGGTAACCCTGTATATCCCACAAAATTGACATTATCGGCAAAAAAAGAAAACCAAAGCATCTTGTTTCTGCATGGCAGTGAAACGGGGAATCTCGAAATAAACATAGACCAGACCACTCCTCACAACGAGATATACGCCGCAATCAGCTTTATGGGAACCCAAACTGCCACTTCTTTCAAACTTGTGGCATCTGTCGGCGACAAGATTACTTATGTTTACGAGAGAAACGCTGAAACTACCTTTGAAACAGGAAAATACTATGAGATATCGGTTAAACTCAGCAACATGGAAGTTAGTGAGTCCGTCGATATGAATGACATAGTATTCAATTTCAATTTTACGGAGAATGGCTCACAGTGGACCAAAGAAGGACCAATTTTCGTGTTCTTTGATGGTATTACAACCGGGTATTATTCAATAATTCACGATGGGGATGGCTGGCACGACGGATCATTCGTTGACCTTGGAGGAACTCAGGCATCTGATATTCTGGAAAGCGGCAAGGTTACTGCCGTATACCTTGACTGGGGAGAACAATTGGATTCTAATCCAGTGTCGTTCTCAAATGGGAAATGGAATTTCCTTAAAGGAGGCAGCCAGACTGAAGGCTGGAAGTATCTGAGTGCAAGCAAAGTTCCTTTCTCGGTTTCTGGAGTTACCGTAGGTGGAACACAGAAGACAGAACTGAATTCTTCCATCTCAATTCAGGAACCATCATATAATGCCATTGCAGTCGACCCCGGAATTACAGGAACAACCTTCACCAAGTTTGCCTGCAACAATCTGATTCCTGCAGGATTGGCATCCATTTCCTCTGACGGGACGGTAAACGACGTTGAAGGAAGTGCCGGACAGTGGATTAACGTGATTTCACACTATGCATGTGCAAAGTTGGTAGATTCACCTGACTATGTGTATTATTACGCTCTTCATGCAAACTCTCCGTCAGTAGACAACCCTGATTCATATTATCACTTGTTCGACATTGGCAACGCGCGCCTTAACCTGAAAGGGACTACTTACCCTCATGCAGAAATTTCCGATGAGGGCGAGGATTGGGTTCAAGTGGGCAAGGGCATTTTTGTTACTATGCGGGGTACAACCTGGTGGTCTACAAATCTCTCTGACGACAGGCACAGTCCGCTTCCTCATCCATGGACAACGGCAGAACTGGTGTGGACAACCACGAACCAATGGGATAATGACCGTGTCTCCAAGAGTTTAAGCGAAGCTACATTTGACTACAACTCCCAATTGCCGGAGCCATTTAACTGGCACAATTCAGACTACTATTTCAATCGTTTAGTCAGTATTTTGGGCATAAAGGGTTGGATAGTGGCGGACCAGGATGATTATTCAAAATTCATTTTCCTGCCGTTTGCCAACCACAGCGATTTTTACTTTTATTCCAAGATGTATCCTGACGAGACAGAATTGCGCTATAACTACAACTGGCATTATTGGGCTAAAGGTTGTCATCCGCATCTTCTCTATCACCGTCAAGATGTTCTTGGATATGATGACCGGCATTGGGGTTATCACTTTGCATCAACCCTTCATTTTCCGTCATATAACGACTCCTTCTATCCATATTATGATGGTACGGATATCAATTTCTTTTCCGGCAGATGCGGAGTACCGGATTATGCCATGTTAAACAACTACGATATCCAACCGCTGTACTTCCCGGCTCGCCCGGTAAAGAAGAATCCATAGTCAAATGGGCTTTCTGGATTTTCTTATTACCTTTATGGAGAATTTGACGTAAAAATCTCCATAATATGAAACAATACATAGAGCAGAACAAGGACCGCTTCTTTGAGGAGCTGTTCTCCATCTTAAGGATTCCGTCTATCAGCGCCAAGAAAGAGCACAAGGCAGATATGCTTAAGTGCGCAAAACGTCTTGTGGAACTTTTAAAGAAAGCTGGAGCAGACGAGGCCGGCGTATATCCCACTACCGGCAATCCAGTGGTTTTCGGAAAGAAGACAGTAGATCCAAAAGCCAAGACTGTAATGGTTTACGGGCACTATGACGTGCAGCCTGCCGAGCCTCTGGAGAAGTGGAATTCCAAGCCTTTCGAGCCGGAGATCCACGACGGGGCCATCTGGGGCAGAGGCGCCAACGACGACAAGGGCCAGCTATTCATGCACATCAAGGCATTCGAGTATCTTGTAAAGACCAAGCAGCTCAAGCATAATGTCAAGTTCATCTTCGAGGGAGAAGAGGAAATCGGCAGCCCGTCCCTTCCGGCCTGGGTGAAGAAGAACAAGAAGATGCTCTCCAGCGACGTGATCCTTGTCTCCGACACCACAATGATCAGCGAGAAAGTCCCTTCCATCAACTGCGGAATGAGAGGCCTCGCCTATCTGGAAGTGACCGTCACCGGCCCGAACAAGGACCTCCATTCCGGCCACTACGGCGGAGCTGTCGCCAACCCTATCAATGTCCTCTGCGATATGATTTCATCGCTGATAGACAAAAACGGCAAGGTCAAGGTAAAGGGCTTCTACGACGATGTCGTCAACCTCAGCAAGGCAGACCGCGCCCAGCTTGCAAGGGCTCCTTTCAACCTGAAGGAGTACAAGAAATTCCTCGGAATCGCTGAGGTAAAGGGAGAAAAGGGCTACACCACTCTGGAGAGAACGGGAATCCGCCCTTGCCTGGACGTTTGCGGAATCTGGGGCGGCTACACCGGAGAGGGCGCAAAGACCGTGCTGCCATCCACAGCCCACGCCAAGATCTCCATGAGGCTCGTTCCTAACCAGGACAGCGCCAAGATTACCAAGCTCTTCAAGCAGCACTTCCTGGCAATCGCGCCTAAATACGTTAAGGTTAAGGTAGAGGAGAAAGAGGGTGGAAACGGCTTCCTGATCCCTATCACCTCCCCGGCTTTCCAGGCCGCCTCAAAGGCAATGAAAGAAGTGCTTGGCATAGAGCCTGTTCCGAGTCGCGGAGGAGGAAGCATAGCTGTTCTGGCAGACATGCAGAAGATTCTGGGAACAGACCCTCTGCTCATGGGATTCGGCCTTGAGAGAGACACCATCCACTCCCCTAACGAGAGCTACCTGCTCAAGCAGTTCTTCGGCGGAATGGAGTCCATCGCCCTGTTCTACAAGTACTACTAATAAACGGTAAACTTACGGCAAAAACAAAGGAGCTGTCCTCGGGGCAACTCCTTGTTTTTTTAGCTACGTCCTACTGTTTGGGCGGACAGAATTTCACGTCCACAGACTGCAGATAAGAGCAAATCGTCCGGATTTTCTCCAGATATTTGTCCAACTCGGATTGCGTCTTCCTTTTGTTAACCAGGAACCGCCCGCCGCTGCGTTGCATATCTCCCTTTGGATTAAGGAAAGCAAGCTGCCAGGAAGAACCGCCCAAATCTCTTGGCTCATCTTTCTTGTACACCCTGTCGTAATTCTCCTTTATCTTATTTAGCCTCAGCGATTTAATCATCTCCGCAACCCTTACGGCAACGCTATCGTCCACAAAAACCTCTTCTCCCATGAAATCCACCGCCTTGCCCCTCAGCGTATCAGGAACAGGCTCCACAGTCTCTCCTTCAACAACCTTCCGGATTAAAACATTCTTCTGCTGGATATCCGTAGAAGCAACAGTAACCTTGAGCATCAGCTTCCCCTCCCTGTAAAACAGACGAACATTGTGCTCCGGAGCATACTTCACCCTGTAATCATAAATTGTCTGGTCCGCATTCTGAGACAACCCCACTCCAGAGGTCAGCAGAACCGCCAGGCTCAGCAAAAAAATCGAATACGCATAATAGAGTTTGTTTTCTAATCAACTATTACAAATATAATGAAAAAATGACTATCCCCCAGGACACTCTTTTAACGCGGAGGACGATAATAAGGCGCGCCAGCGCCCGGTGCGAAGCACCGCATACCCCTGGAGGGGTGGCGTAGCCGGGGTGATACTTTCACAAAAAAAGGAGGTGCTTGCGCATCTCCTTTTTTTGTGGGCCCAGAAGGTCTGCATAAACGCAAAATGTGATTTTCTATATTAAATTTGTTCCTAAAATGTGATTTTATGTCTATATTTGTTTTCGAAAATGTGATTTATTATGGAGTTGCTGAAAAGAAAAATAGACACCGTACTTGCTGCTTGGAAGCAGAATCCACAGCGTAAGCCTCTTATTGTCAAGGGTGCAAGGCAGATTGGAAAGACCCGTTCCATCCAAGCGTTCGGGCAGGCGAATTATGAATCGGTCATAGAAATAAACTTTGTCCTACAGAAGAAGTTCCGCACGATTTTCGACAACGGCTATGAGGTGGACACAATTATCAAGAACATATCCTTGCTAGAACCTTCTTGGAAATTCATTCCGCACAAGACACTCATCTTCTTTGACGAGCTTCAGAAATGTCCGGACTGCGCCACATCTCTCAAATCATTCAACGCAGATCCACGTTACGATGTGATTTGCTCCGGTTCCCTGATGGGTATCTATTATGAGGAGATTGAGTCAAATGCTGTTGGAAACAAGGAGGATTACGAAATGCACTCTATGGATTTTGAGGAATTCCTGTGGGCCAAAGGCTATTCTGAGGCACAGGTAGAGGATCTTTATACCCACATGGTAAATCTCACGCCTTTCTCCGAATTGGAATTGTCAACCTATATGGATATCTTCCGTGACTATATGACCATAGGCGGCATGCCGGAGGTAGTGAAGATGTACATTGACAACGGCCACTTCGGCGGTACACTTGAGTTACTGCGACAACTTCTCCTTGACTACGAGGAAGATATCACCAAATACGCCAAGGAGTCGGACAAGGCCAAAATCCTGGCTGTTTACAGGCATATATCCACCTTCCTTGCCAAGACTAGCAAAAAGTATCAGATTACCAAAGTGGCCAAAGGCGCAAGGAATCGTGAATACATCGGAGCTGTGGAGTGGCTGAAAAAAGCAGGCGTGGTTAATGTTTGTTACCGCTTAAGTAATCCAGAAATCCCGCTCAAAGGCAACTATGACGCCGACACATACAAGATCTATTATCACGACACGGGTCTGCTCATCGCTTCCTTAGATGAAGAGGCCCAGGAAGATCTCCGGGCAAATAAAAACTTCGGTACCTATAAGGGAGCCATCTATGAGAACATCGTAGGAGAAATGCTTCGCAAATCCGGCTATGAGCAACTCTACTACTACAAGAACGATAGTCCTGCCCTGGAAATGGATTTCTTTGTACGCGATTCCGACTCGCTTATACCTGTTGAGGTAAAAGCCAAAGATGGAGCTACTGCCTCACTGAACCACCTCATCGATTGGCCGTCATACCCCGATATCTCATACGGCATCAAGTTCGGGTACAAGAATAT
>JAFZMA010000101.1 GCA_017551215.1 Bacteroidales bacterium
AGGATAGGTTATGAATAAGATAGAAAGAAGACAGAGAATCCGTTACCGTATCCGCAAGATTGTCAGCGGTACGGCCGAAAGACCAAGGATGAGCGTGTTCAGATCCAACAAGCAGATCTATGTTCAGTTCATCGACGATGTAAACGCTGTTACTTTGGCAGCCGCTTCATCCCTGGATAAGGATGTTGCAGCTCAGACCGAAGGCAAGACCAAGACAGAGGTTGCCGCTCTCGTTGGAGCCGCTGCCGCAAAGGTTGCCGCCGCTAAGGGAATTACCGAGGTGGCATTCGATCGCGGAGGATACCTCTATCACGGAAGAGTAAAAAGTTTGGCAGACGCCGCTCGCAAAGGCGGTCTTAAATTCTAAGAGCTATGGCAGAGATGAACAACAAGAACAAAGATATCAGAACTACTGATCTTGAGCTTAAGGACAGATTGGTAGCTATCAACAGAGTGACCAAGGTTACTAAGGGAGGTCGCCACTTCAGCTTCGCAGCCATAGTTGTTGTAGGAGACGAGAAGGGTGTTGTAGGTTACGGACTTGGCAAGGCCAATGAGGTTACCACAGCTATCTCCAAGGCTATCGAGGATGCCAAGAAGAATCTTGTGAAGGTTCCTGTTTACAACAACACGATTCCTCACGAGCAGATTGCAAAATTCGGCGGTGCAGAGGTATTCATGAAGCCAGCTGCTCCAGGTACAGGAGTAAAGGCCGGTGGTGCTATGCGTGCCGTTTTCGAGTCTGTAGGTATCCACAATGTGCTTGCAAAATCCAAAGGTTCGTCAAACCCTCACAACCTGGTAAAGGCTACTATCGCAGCCCTTTCACAGATGAGAGACGCTTATACCGTTGCCGGTCTGAGAGGCGTGCCTATGAACAAAGTATTTAACGGATAAGGAGATTCATTATGGCTAAAGTAAAAGTTACACAGGTAAGAGGAAAGAGCGGTGCGACCAAGAGACAGATCGCTACGCTTGAGGCCTTAGGAATCAGAAAGATTCACCATTCCGTAGAAGTTGAACTGACCCCAGTCATCAAGGGTATGATCGATAAGGTCCGTCACCTTGTGCTGATTGAGGAAATTTAAGGAGGACAACAGATGAAACTCAATACATTAAAACCTGCAAAGGGTTCCTTGGGAAAGGAAAAGAGAATTGGTCGCGGAGAAGGAAGCGGACACGGCGGAACAGCTACACGCGGTATGAACGGTGCCAAGCAGCGCAGCGGTTATGCCAACAAGCTTGGTTTCCAGGGCGGTCAGATGCCTATCCAGAGGCAGCTGCCTAAGTTCGGTTTCACCAACACGAGAAAAGTTGTTTACAAGGTCATCAACCTTTCACTTCTTCAGTCTCTGAGCGAGAAGCTCGGCGTTGACTCCATCAGCCGCGATACTTTCATCCAGAACGGTCTTGTTTCCAAGAACGACCTGGTTAAGATTCTCGGAAACGGAGAACTCAAGAGCAAACTCAACGTATCTGCCAACGCATTCTCCAAGAGTGCAATAGCAAAGATTGAGGCATTGAACGGAACCGCAACTGTAATCTAGACAGACAATGAAGAAACTGATAGAAACTATAAGGAACATTTTCAAGATAGAAGAACTCAGAAAGAGAATCGTCTATACGCTTCTTCTTATTCTGGTCTACCGTCTTGGAAGCTTTGTAGTGATGCCGGGAATCAACCCGAATCTGATCGCCAATTCAGATCTGGCGGCCCAGACTTCTGAGGGTCTTCTCGGATTGCTCAATATGTTCTCCGGAGGAGCGTTCGGAAACGCGTCAATCTTTGCGTTGGGTGTAATGCCTTACATCTCCGCATCCATCGTGCTCCAGCTCCTCGGCATTATGGTTCCGTACTTCCAGAAGCTTCAGAAAGAAGGCGAGAGCGGAAGAAGGAAGATGAACCAGTGGACCCGCTATCTGACCATCGTGATTTTGGCCATCCAGGGTCCGGCTTATCTTACCAACCTTCACAACCAGCTGCCTAAAGAGGCATTCCTGCTTCAGGGATTCGCCTTCAACCTTTTTGCAACTCTGGTGCTGATTGGCGGAACCATGTTCATCATGTGGCTCGGCGAAAGAATAACAGACCGTGGTATCGGTAACGGTATCTCCCTGATCATTATGATCGGTATCGTTGCCAGACTGCCTCACGCTCTCATTGCAGAAATCGGTACAAGGATGAATGCAAGCGTAGGTGGACCTCTGATGCTTCTGGTTGAGTTTATTCTCCTGTTTGTTGTCTTTGCCCTCACCATTGCTCTTGTCCAGGGTACACGCAAGGTTCCTGTACAGTATGCAAAGAGGATTGTAGGCAACAAGCAGTATGGTGGCGTAAGACAGTATATCCCTCTGAAGATCAATGCTGCCAACGTTATGCCAATCATTTTTGCCCAGGCTCTTATGATGTTCCCGCTCATGTTCTCCCGTTTTGAGGCAACAAGAGGATTCGCAGCTACGTTCTCCGATATGAAGGGATTCTGGTACAATGCTGTATATGCATTCCTGATCATCGTCTTCACATACTTCTATACCACAGTCATCATCAATCCTACTCAGATGGCTGAGGAAATGAAGAAGAACGGCGGATTCATCCCGGGTGTTAAGCCTGGCAAGCAGACGGCCGAGTACATAGACTCTATAATGTCACGTATCACTCTGCCTGGTTCCATCTTCCTGGCTATTGTGGGTATTCTTCCTGCACTTGCCATGATAGTTGGAGTAAACAACCAGTTTGCACAGTTCTACGGCGGTACATCCCTGCTGATTATGGTGGGCGTTGTGCTGGATACGCTGCAGCAGATAGAAAGCCATCTGCTGATGAGGCATTATGACGGACTTACCAAGACCGGAAGGTTGAAGGGAAGATAGCAGACAGTTTCAATAAGTCTTTGAAGCCAATATTGAGATGATTCACTACAAGACATCGGAAGAGATAGAGATTCTCAGGGAGAACGCCATTCTGGTGTCCAAAACCCTGGCTGAAGTTGGCAAGCATGTTGCTCCGGGTGTTACAACAAAACAGCTGGACAAGATTGCCGAGACTTTCATCCGCGATAACGGCGCGGTGCCAGGCTTTCTGGGGTACGGAGGTTTTCCGGCTACGCTCTGCATATCTGTGAATGATGTTGTGGTGCACGGGATTCCCGATGGCTATGTGCTTCAGGAGGGTGATATTGTCTCAGTGGATTGCGGAACCGTCTACAAAGGGTTCTATGGAGATTCTGCCTACACATTTCCTGTAGGCGAGGTTGATGCCGAGACGGCTCTCCTTCTCAAGACTACAGAGGAGAGTCTCCGTCTGGGCGCCGAGAAAGCTGTAGAAGGGAACAGGACAGGAGATATCGGACATGCGATCCAGTCTTACTGCGAATCCAGGGGATTCTCTGTTGTAAGAGAGCTCGTGGGCCACGGACTGGGAAGAGACATGCACGAGGATCCTATGGTTCCCAACTACGGTAAACCCGGTAGCGGAAAGAAACTCCGCGAGGGAATGGTAATTTGCATAGAGCCGATGATCAATGCGGGAGCAAAGGAAGTCTACGAAAAGAGAGACGGTTGGGGAGTAGCTACCGCAGACGGCAAGAAATCCGCTCATTTTGAGTTTGCCGTTGCCGTAAGGAAAGGCAAGCCGGATATATTGACTACATTTGATTACATTAAAAATATCAAGGAATACTGATATGGCAAAACAAGAAGCTATTGAAAGAGACGGCGTAATACTGGAAGCGCTATCCAATGCAATGTTCAAGGTGGAACTGGACAACGGTCCGGTAATCATAGCCCACATCTCAGGGAAGATGCGTATGCACTACATCAAGATTCTCCCTGGAGACAAGGTAAGGGTGGAGATGTCTCCATACGACCTTACAAAGGGCAGGATATCCTTCAGGTACAAATAATGTAATCGGCTTATAAGGAATAAATTATAAAAATCACATACAATGAAAGTCAAAGCTTCAGTAAAAAAGCGCAGTGAGGATTGCAAGATCGTAAGACGCAAAGGACGCGTTTACATCATCTGCAAGAAGAACCCTAAGTTCAAGATGCGTCAGGGATAACGGATTCCCTGTAAAGGATTGTATAACAGATAAAAATTATCAAATCAAACCAATCAATAGAATATGGCACGTATAGCCGGTGTAGATTTACCAAAAAACAAAAGGGGAGAGATAGGTCTTACCTATATCTTCGGAATTGGTCGCAGCTCTGCCCAAAAAATCCTTGACCGCAACGGCATTGACCGCAACATCAAGGTGCAGGATTGGACAGATGACCAGATTGCTGCAATAAGAAAGACGATTGCAGACGAGTA
>JAFZMA010000102.1 GCA_017551215.1 Bacteroidales bacterium
GGCAAAGGAGAAAGAGAAACTCGCCGCGGAGGATGACAAGCTGAAGAAGAAAATCAACGAGGAAGTTGAGGTTGTTCTCAACGAGGTGCTTCCAACTGCCTTTGCCATAATGAAATCCACGGCAAGGAGATTCAAGGAGAATGAGACAATAGAGGTTAAAGCCACGGAATTCGACAAGGATCTCAGCACAAGATTCGACTATGTAACCATAGAGGATGACAAGGCAATCTGGAAGAACAGCTGGGTAGCAGGTGGAAACATGCTCACCTGGGATATGGTTCACTATGATGTCCAGCTGATTGGAGGTATTGTCCTTCACCAGGGTAAAATCGCTGAGATGGCTACGGGAGAAGGAAAGACACTGGTTGCCACGCTTCCTGTGTTCCTTAACGCTCTGGCCGGATTTGGCGTTCACATGGTTACGGTCAACGATTATCTGGCAAAGAGAGACTCCGAGTGGATGGGCCCTCTGTACCAGTTCCACGGGCTTAGCGTAGACTGTATAGACAAGCACGAGCCTAACTCCGAGGCCAGAAAGAAAGCATATCTGGCAGACGTGACCTTTGGAACCAACAACGAGTTCGGCTTCGATTATCTGAGAGACAATATGGCAGTTGGCCTGGAGGACCTTGTCCAGAGGGAGCATCACTATGCCATTGTGGACGAGGTGGATTCTGTGCTCATAGACGATGCCCGTACCCCTCTGATTATTTCCGGTCCGGTACCAAAGGGAGAAGACCAGCAGTACGAGGAATACCGCCCATACGTGGAGAAGATCTACAGCCTTCAGAAACAGGAGGCTACCAAATATCTCAACGAGGCTAAGAGGCTCATCTCTCAGGGTAACGAGAAAGATGGAGGAATGGCTCTGCTCAGGGCTCACAAGGCTCTGCCAAAGTACAATCCGCTCATCAAGTTCCTCAGCGAAACGGGAATGAAGCAGCTACTCCAGTCTACCAACAACTTCTATATGCAGAACCAGAACAAGGAGATGCATGTAGTTACCGATCCGCTCTACTTTGTTATTGATGAGCACGACAAGTCTGTGGAACTCACCGACAAGGGCAACGAGTTCATCGCCTCCCTGGTGAGCGACCCTAAGTTTTTCGTGCTTCCGGATGTGGGAGTAGAGGTGGCCGAGATAGAGAAGAAGAATATATCAGACCAGGAAAAACTCGCTGAGAAAGAACAGCTTATCGCAGACTATGCCATCAAGGCGGAGAGGGTTCACACGGTTACCCAGCTTCTTAAGGCTTACACGCTCTTCGAGAAGGATGTGGACTATGTTATAATGGACAACAAGATCAAGATTGTGGACGAGCAGACTGGCCGTATAATGGAAGGCAGGCGCTGGTCAGACGGTCTGCACCAGGCTGTGGAGGCTAAGGAGAATGTGAAGGTAGAGGCTGCTACACAGACTTTTGCAACTATCACCCTACAGAACTACTTCAGGATGTACCACAAACTGGCCGGTATGACAGGAACAGCTTCTACAGAGGCCGGCGAGTTCTGGTCCATCTACAAACTGGATGTGGTTACCATTCCTACCAACAAGCCTGTTATCCGTAAAGATGCGGATGACCTTATCTACAAGACCAGGAAAGACAAGTTCAACGCTGTAATAGACAGAATCACAGAGCTCCGCAGCCAGGGCCGTCCGGTTCTTGTTGGTACCACTTCTGTGGAGATTTCCGAGATGCTGAGCAAATCGCTGAAGCTGAGAAGAATTCCGCATAATGTGCTGAACGCCAAGCTCCATGCCAAGGAGGCCGAGATTGTGGCCAACGCAGGTCAGGCCGGTTGCGTTACCATTGCAACCAACATGGCCGGTAGAGGAACGGATATCAAGCTCGGCGAAGGGGTTGTGGAGGCAGGAGGTCTGGCTATCATAGGAACGGAAAGACATGACAGCCGCCGTGTGGACCGTCAGCTCAGGGGACGTGCCGGAAGACAGGGAGACCCGGGTTCATCCGAGTTCTATGTATCTCTGGAAGACAACCTTATGAGACTGTTCGGAGCGGACAGGATTGCCAAGCTTGTAGACCGTATGGGAATGAAGGACGGAGAGGTTCTTCAGCACAAATGGCTGTCTTCTTCCGTGGAAAGAGCTCAGAAGAAAGTTGAGGAAAACAACTTTGGCATCAGAAAGAGACTCCTTGAGTATGACGATGTAATGAATACCCAGAGGACGGTTATCTATGCCCGCAGAAACAACGCCCTCAACGGAGAGAGAATGGACGTGGACCTTCAGAACATGATAGCGGACTTTGCTGAGGCTCTGGCTTCCCGCAAGGACGATTACGACTACGAAGGATTCAAGCTTGAGATGATCAAGCAGGTTTCCATAGATCCTGACTTTGACGAGACATTCTTCCGCAGCTGTACCAAGGATCAGATGAGCGATCTTCTGGAAAAGGCGATTTCAGACGTTATAGAGAGAAGGGGAGAGACACTGGTTACCAAGACTTTCCCTATAGTGGAGAGAGTTTACGAGACTCAGGCCGCCACATACCAGAACGTGGCCATTCCTATCACGGACGGACAGAAGGTGCTGAACCTTATCGTCAACATGAAGAAGTCTATAGACACCAAGGGAAAGGAAATCCAGAAGGCGTTGGTAAGAAGCGTTACCCTTATCAAGATAGACGAGCACTGGAAGCAGCACCTCAGGGATATGGACGATCTTAAGCAGAGTGTACAGAATGCCACATACGAGCAGAAAGACCCTCTGATCATCTATAAGTTCGAGGGCTACAACCTCTTCAGCAGCGTTGTGGAGAACATCAGCCGAGATGTGATCTCATTCCTTGTAAGGGCTCAGGTTAATCTCCGCGAGGATAATGACGCACAGCTTAGACAGGAGGCACGCCGCCGCAAGACGGATATGAGCCGCATGAGCATGAGGCGTGATGACGGAAGCGCAGAGGCAGCTGCCGCAGCCGGAAGGCAGGAAAGAAGCAACCAGCCTGTGCACGTTGAGAAGAAGGTAGGAAGGAACGATCCTTGCCCTTGCGGAAGCGGCAAGAAGTTCAAGAACTGTCATGGAAAAGGACTTGTATAATATTTGACTCTATGAAATACGACGTAATAGTTATAGGCTCAGGCCCAGGCGGTTATGTGGCTGCTGTAAGGGCTGCTCAATATGGATTCAGCGTAGCTGTTGTAGAGAAGGCCGAGATAGGGGGAATCTGCCTTAACTGGGGCTGCATTCCTACCAAGGCGCTACTGAAATCTGCGGAGACATTCCTCTCTTTCAAGCATCTGGCATCTTACGGAATTTCCTTTGACGGAGACAACATAGCAGATCCTGAAAGGACTAAGGATCTCCGGGCCGATATTGCAAAAATCGTTGAAAGGGAAAGGGGAGTGGCGGACAAGATGCGCAAGGGAGTGGAATTCCTCTTCAAGAAGAACAAGATAACCGTTGTGAACGGCAAGGCCACAATCACAGGGGAACACACTGTAACTGTGGAATGTACGCAGAGTTGCGGCGGCGGAGAAGGTTGTGGATTCCAGCCGGAAGACGGCAAGTGCACACTGGAAGGAAAGTATATAATCATAGCCACCGGCGCTCATCCTAAGGCTCTTCCTTTTGCTCCGTTCGATGGAAAGAAGATAGTATCATACAGGCACGCACTTGTACCTGAGACTCTGCCTAAGTCTCTGGCTGTCATCGGTTCCGGAGCCATAGGAAGCGAGCTTGCATATTTCTATCATGCAATGGGTTGCGAGGTTCATCTGATAGAGTTCCTGGACCGCATAGTTCCTCTGGAGGACGATGACGTTTCCGCTCAGCTTAGCCGTTCTTTCCGCAAGGAGGGCATGAAGATTATGGTGAGCACCAAGGTGTGCGGAGTGGAAATAGACAAGGAGTCTTCTGACCCTGAAAACGTTACCATTACCGTTGAGAGCAAGAAGGGAGAGGAGAAGATCAAGGTGGAAAGAGTCCTCTGCGCTGTGGGCGTGGCTCCAAATACGGATGACCTTGGCCTGGAGAACGTGGGCATAACCACAGACCGGGGCAAGATCAGCGTTAACAGTTTCTGCCACACTGGAGTTGCGGACATCTATGCCATTGGAGACGTGATTCCTACTCCGGCCCTTGCACACATGGCTTCTGCTGAGGCAGTTGCATGCGTTGATCACATCGCTGAGGATGAAGGAAAAACTGGTCCGGACGGTAAGCCTGCAAAGTTCCATCCTATTAATTACGACCATATTCCGGGAGCAACCTATACAACTCCGCAAATTGCCTCCTGCGGCCTGACTGAGCGCAAGGCAAAGGAGATGGGGCTTAACTACAAGGTCGGAAAGTTCATGTTCACCGCTTCCGGAAAGGCCACAGCCGCCGGCAAGACAGATGGTTTTGTAAAGCTCATCAGCGATGCGGATACGGACAAACTCCTTGGTGTTCACCTGATTGGAGCGGATGTAACCGAGATTATCGGTGGCATGGTTCTGGCCTTGGATCTTGGCGCAACCGCAGAGCAGGTGAGGAACACTGTCTTCCCTCACCCGACTATGAGCGAGGCAATAAGAGATGCCGCTGAAGTGTTGTAAGTACTCGAGGGGTTAGCTCAGTTTACTCCTCACCGAAGAGTAATCTCATGTCTTTATCCAGGAGTTTCCTGGCCTTGTTGCTTGGGATGAACTCCCAGTGGCCTATGATTTCTTTACGGCCTATAGAGTCCGGATCTATTGAACCTTTTTCCTTGAGATAACGGTAGAGTATCTTTCGGTATTCCTCGTTGCGGTCAACTATCAGAGAGTCTATCCCGTCCGGATCAACGCCTGATTTCTTGAGGAGGTCTCCGCCGCCACTAGCTCTGTATGAGGTCATTGCAACCTTGTATGTACCCAAGGTGTCAAAAGGTGTGCCGTCTGCCATGGAGGTGATTTCTATCCTTTGGCCTAAAGGCTTTGTTACATCTACGGTGTAGCATATACCGGCCGCCGAATCGAAATTGTAGGAACGGTTCATAAAAGACCATACCTTCTGGCTGTTTCTCGGGTCGTCCCTCTGCTGGATCTTTAGCACGTGCTCAGGGTCTTCGCTTGTAATCCAGCCATCGTATGACTGCTCCAGATAATTCCTGATCTGACTGCCAGTGAGCTTTATCGTAAACAACTGGTTCTCATATGGATAGAATGTAAACAAATCGTTGAAATTGAGAGTTCCGGCCTCTATGGTCTTGTTGTAGGTCAGTGGTGCGGCTATGGAAATCCGGGCGTCTGTTGCATAGAATCCAAGAGTGTGTACCAGATTAATATAGTCGCTCATCCCGCAAAGCGCGTCTCTTGTCCGGATTTCTTTCTTCAGCTTTCCAACTTCAGACAAGGTGAATTCCCGGACCTTAAGGAAGTCTTCCTGGAAGAAATCTCTCATAGCGGTGTCTATGTTCTCCGCATTCACCTTTATGTTCTCTGCGTGGAGAGACTTGGATACCACCTTTCCATCCTTGATAGTTAGGGTTATAGAGCCGTGCCCAACATTGCGGGCGTGGCTTCCGGAATTAATCAGGCAGATACTGTCTTTCTCGGCGACGAAAGGCCTGTGGTCGTGGGAACATACCAGAAAATCCACACCCTTGAGGGTTGACAGAAGATCCAGTCCCTGGCTTTCGAGACTTTCTCCATTGCCTTCTCCCGTTCCGGAATGAACAGCCACAATCACTACCTGAGGCTTTTCTTTCTCCCGAACCTTATCCACGTCTTTCTGAACCAGAGGAATCAGGTTCACGAATGTCATTCCGCTCCAGATATCTTCCATGAGCCAGGCTTTCATGTTAGGATTTGTATAGCCCAAAACAGCAACCTTTAGTCCTCCTCTGCGGATAATCCTGTATGTCTGGAAGTATCTGTCCTTGAACGGATAATCTCCCATGGCGGATTTCTCCGCAGAAACCTTGCTGGTGTTCTTTATGGCATTGCCGCCCAGGAAAGGAATTCCGGATGCCTCCAGTTCAGCGCGAACTCTGTCATACACGGAATGTCCGGTCTCTATATCGTGGTTTCCCACACAGACGGCATCATACTTCATGTAGGAAGCCAGCCTTGGAAAAAGATGAGCGATGGCAGTATCCACAAAGTTGAAGTAGTAGGCGGCATTGTCTCCCTGAAGGCAGTCTCCCGCATCCACCAGAATCACGTTCTCCGCTCCCACGCTGTCCCTGAACCTTGAGACTATGCTGTTGACCGCAAACAGTGAGCGTTTGGGATTGCCATCCCCGTAACTTTCACTGAACCAGGTTCCATGCACATCGTTAGTTGTCAGGAGGTTAAGGGTATATTCCCCATCCTTGGGCCTATTGCAGCCAATACACATCGCTGAGGCAACAGCCAGAGCCAAAACTAATATCCTTTTCATAATGATGCCCCGATATTATGATAAACTATCCTTAAAAAGAGAAAGGAACTCCGAAGGAGTGAAAATTCTTATCTCGTGCTGAAAATCTTTAAAATGTCTGATGTTGTTTGTAACTATGCAATCGCACTTTGCTGCCAAAGCACATTCCGCCTGAAGAGCATCTTCATAATCAGCAGGATTTCTCACTAACGCTCTCTGGACTTGTTCTGTATCCATTGGCAATACCGCAACTCTTTTCAGCAGAGTACCAATAGACTTGGCTACCATGGAATTGCCTACATGTTTCCTTATAATGTATGCGGTATTGGCTATAGTAAGGACAGAGGCGAGTGGAGTTATAATTCTGCACGCGCCAAGTTTCAGTATGTCAGCTGTATTTACTTGACCTTCCCTTAGAAGCAAAAGATCGAGCAAGACATTGGTATCAAGAAAGATTCTCATTAAGCTACTTGTTTAAAAGATACTGCAACCTGTCATCATTCTTGTTCTCTTCCGGATGCCTGTCAACCGCTATTCCTGCAAGGTATAAAATATCATCATCATAGTCTCCTTCAGAAAGCACGCCATTAGCCGTCCTCACATTCTTAACAAGCAGGTTCTCAATGTATTTTTTCAGGGAAACACCTTCTTTCTTTGCCAGAATAGATAATTTCCTGAACACATCTTCCGGTATGTCTATCAGTTTTCTTTTCACGGAGTTGGAAGCCACATTATCAAATTCCAGATTCGGGTAAACTTTTGCTTTCATAGTATATATACTCTTTTTGCAAAGATATATACAAATCCAATAATTTCCAAAAGAAAAATGGTGTAGTATACCTAGCACGGAATCGGGGGTGAAATGCGCATGGTGGTGCTGGGAACGGGACACTTTGCACGGAATATAGGGTAAAATGTGCATGGCGGTGCTTTGAACGGGACACTTTGCACAACTCGCACACAGTGCACAACGAGGGGGCGGGGAGGCACTAGAACTGTTTGCGGATCTTGTAGGTGTTTCGCTGGGTGGAGTTGCGGCTGATGAGCTCGGCGATGAAGCCGGTCAGGAAGAGCATCACGCCTATTACAATTACCACCAGGGCAATGTAGAACAGCGGCTGGTCTGTAACGGCCCTGAGCTTTATGTCTGTGAATCCCTGGGAGTTGAGCTGGCTCTGCATCATACTCTGGAGCACCAGTTTGCGGATGATTATCCACAGGGCTATTGCTCCGCCGATCAGGAACATCAGCGTTCCCCATACTCCGAACAGATGCATCGGCTTCTTGCCGAACTTCTGCAGGAACCACAGGCTCAACAGGTCCAGATATCCGTTAACGAAGCGGTTAAGGCCGAACTTGCTCTTACCGAATTTGCGCTTGTGGTGCTGCACCTCCTTCTCTCCGATCTTGGAGAATCCGGCTTCCTTGGCAAGGAACGGAATGTAGCGGTGCATCTCTCCGTAAACCTCAATGTTCTTGACCACCTCGTTTTTGTAGGCCTTAAGCCCGCAGTTCATGTCGTGGAGCTTGGTCTTGGTCACCCAACGGGCGGTGGCGTTGTATATCTTGGAAGGGATGTTCTTGGTGATTTTGTTGTCGTATCTCTTTTTCTTCCAGCCGCTTACAAGGTCATAGCCATCTTCCTTCACCATGCGGTAGAGTTCCGGTATCTCTTTAGGATCATCCTGAAGATCCGCATCCATAGTAATCACCACGTCTCCCTGGGCAGCCTCAAACCCGCAGTAAAGGGCGGCGCTCTTTCCGTAGTTGCGCCTGAAGCAAATGCCGTGGATAATCTGTTTTCCCTCCTTGTTGGTTTCCTCAGCGATGCTTTCTATCTCTTCCCAGCTCCCGTCCGTGCTCCCGTCGTTGACCATAATGATCTCGTATGAAAGAGAGGCAGCCTCAATGTTTTCCCTTATTCCGGAAACCAGTTCTCTCAGCGATTCCTTCTCGTTGAACAGGGCAATTACTACTGAAATGTCCATATACAGGCTACTGAATGTTGAAATTGTTCATTGGATTGACCTTGGTGGAAGAGGCCAGAATCAGGGACCAGATAACTCCGTAGAAAATGGCAAGAACCAGCATGGCAAACGAAGTTATTGTCTCCAGATTGTTGGTAAGCGTCTCTATCATGCCGCTATCTATGTTCGGTAACGCGGACATCTGGGTAAGATAAGCATCCTTGGCAGCTTCCGTGCTTTCCGGACTTATGAACTTCATGTTTACAAAGGTGAAGGCCGCAAGCACTATTCCCGACAGAAGTGAAGTCAGAAAACCGTATGAAAACACTTTTCCGTAAGTGGTGAAGCCTTCCACGGCAGCGTTGCGCTGGGAGTATTTCTTCATTGCATACCACAGGAAAGTGATGGTGGCACCCAGTTTAAGCAGAGTAATCACTATGCCTATGATTCCTCCGGTGGTGTTCTGAGGCAGGAGTGTGGAAATAAGCATGAAAATGATACTGATTGCGGCCAGTTTGAGGCCCTCTGCAGCTGCGCTGCTAAACTTGTTTACGGGCTCTGCCTGGGTCGGAATCTGAGGCTGTCCTCCGTTAAAATATTCCCTGTTCTCTTCCATAAGAATAAAGTGTTTGGCTTTGTAAGTTGTGCAAAGATATTAAATTTTGTAGATTTGCAGGCTATTTGAAGCCAAGTGCTATGTATTGCACTTGAGATAATTAACTTAACAGTAAATACTATGAGTATGGTAAAGATTACATTTCCGGACGGAAGTGTAAAAGAATTTGAAAAAGGCATTACGGGGTATCAGATTGCAGAGAGCATTAGTCCCCGTCTTGCGGCAGAGGTGTTGTCTGTCTCTGTAAATGACCAGGTTACGGACCTGCGTACACCAATTGAAAACGATGCTTCCATCCGTCTGCACAAGTGGGAGGACGATGAGGGAAAGAAGGCTTTCTGGCACTCATCTTCTCACCTGATGGCAGAGGCGCTGGAGGCCATATTCCCGGGCGTCAAGTTCGGAATAGGACCGGCCATAGACAGCGGATTCTACTACGATGTGGATCTTGGAGACAAGACTCTCACGGAGGCCGATCTCAAGAAAGTTGAGGACAAGATGCTGGAACTCGCCCGTTCAGGAGAACAGTTCGTCCGCAGAGAAGTCCCTAAACAGGAGGCACTTGACTATTTCTCCGCAAAGGGAGACGAGTACAAGACAGAGCTCATCGGCGAGCTTAAAGACGGTTCGATATCCTTCTATACCAACGGAAACTTTACAGATCTTTGCCGTGGACCTCACATCATGTCCACCTCAATGATCAAGGCCATAAAGCTGACTTCCATTGCGGGAGCATATTGGAGGGGAGACGAGAACCGCAAGCAGCTCACCCGTATCTACGGTATAACCTTCCCTAAGAAGAGTATGCTGGACGAGTATCTGACTATACTGGAAGAGGCCAAGAAGAGAGATCACCGCAAACTGGGCAAAGACCTGGAACTCTTTGCATTCAGCCAGAAGGTGGGAGCCGGTCTTCCTCTGTGGCTGCCGAGAGGCGCCGCCCTGAGAACCCGCCTGGAGAACTTCCTGAGGAAGGTTCAGAGCGACTACGGCTATCTGCCGGTAATCACTCCTCACATAGGCCAGAAGGAACTCTATGTAACCAGCGGACACTGGGCAAAATACGGAAAGGATTCGTTCCGCCCGATCACCACTCCGCAGGAAGGAGAGGAATTCCTGCTCAAGCCTATGAACTGCCCTCACCATTGCGAGATTTACAAGACCAAGCCTCGCAGCTACAAGGATCTTCCTATCCGCTTCGCCGAGTTCGGAACAGTTTACAGATATGAGCAAAGCGGTGAGCTCCACGGACTTACAAGAGTTCGCGGCTTTACCCAGGACGATGCTCACCTGTTCGTGAGACCAGACCAGCTCAAGGAAGAGTTCTGCAAAGTAATAGACATCGTGCTATATATCTTCAAGACTTTGAAGTTTGACCAGTACACCGCTCAGGTTTCTCTCCGCGATAAGGTTGACCGTTCAAAATACATAGGTAGCGAGGAGAACTGGGAGAAGGCCGAGCAGGCAATCATCGAGTCCGCAGCCGAGAAGGGCCTCAAGACCAAAGTTGAATACGGAGAGGCCGCATTCTACGGACCTAAACTGGACTTCATGGTGAAGGACGCCCTCGGAAGGCAGTGGCAGCTTGGAACAATCCAGGTGGATTACAACCTTCCGGAGAGGTTCGGACTGGAGTATACCGGAGCCGATAACCTCAAGCACCGCCCGATCATGATCCACAGGGCTCCGTTCGGTTCAATGGAGAGGTTTGTGGCCGTTCTGCTGGAGCATACCGCCGGAAATCTGCCTCTGTGGCTGACTCCGGACCAGTGTGTAGTGCTCCCTGTAGGCGAAAAATATGTGGATTTTGCCAAAAAAGTTTGCAATTCATTAAAAAATTCCGAAATTCGCGCCTCCATAGACGACCGCAACGAGACTATTGGAAAGAGAATCAGGGAGAACGAGCTGAAAAAGATGCCTTATCTGCTTGTAGTTGGAGAGAAGGAAATGGAGAGCGGATGTGTGGCTGTAAGGCAGCAAGGAGGTCAGAATCTGGGAGTTATGAAGGTGGAGGACTTCGTTACCCTTATTAATGAGAAAATTAAGCAGGAACTGGGAGAGCCGGTTAAACCTGCAGAATAAATATGTTTAACTTAAATTAGGAGGATAGTATATCGCAGCATTCAAACCGCGTTCTGGAGGCTTTAAGCCTCAGGGAACCAACCAATTCCACAAGCCTGCAACCCAAGGGAAGCCAGGCTTGAAAGGGCAGAAGAACTTCCGCAAGGAAGACGAAGGCCCGCGTTTCAACGAGCAGATCAGAGTACCCGAAGTAAGGGTAGTCGGAGACAATGTGCCGGAGCAGAAGATTTACCCTATAGCCCAGGCATTGAAAATGGCCCAGGATCTGGAGCTTGATTTGGTTGAGATTGTGCCTAATGCAACCCCTCCTGTCTGCAGGATAGTAGATTACCAGAAGTATCTCTATCAGCAGAAAAAGAAGGCCAAGGAAATGAAGGCCAACGCAGCCAAGACGGAGATCAAGGAACTGCGTTTCGGTCCTCAGACCGACGAGCACGACTTCCAGTTTAAGTTAAACCACGCCAAGAACTTCCTCAAGGACGGCAACAAGGTAAAGGCGTTCGTATATTTCAAGGGACGCAGCATACTTTTCTCGGAACAGGGAGAAAAACTTCTTCTGAGATTTGCCGTTGAACTTGAGGAGTTTGGAAAGGCGGAGAAGATGCCGCTTCTTGAGGGCAAGAGGATGAGCATGATAATTGCACCTATTAAAAAAAAGTAAAGATATGCCAAAATTAAAGACCAAGTCCAGTGCCAAAAAGCGTTTCGAGCTTACTGGCTCGGGTAAAATTAAAAGGCGTCATGCCTACCACAGTCATATTTTGACTAAGAAGACCACCAAGCGCAAGAGAAATCTTGCTTACTCCGGTGTGATTGCAGGCAGTGACGAGAAGAGAGTTAAACAGCTTATTCTCTCTTAATCAGTTAACTTAATTTATTAACCGGACGTCCAGCAGAACAAGTCTCTTATTGGAGAAGAGCGCTGGCTTCCAAAAACAAAGAATTATGCCAAGAAGTGTAAATTCTGTAGCGTCAAGAGCACGCCGCAAGAAAATCTTAAAGCAGACCAAAGGCAACTTCCATGCAAGGGCTAACGTTTATACCGTTGCCAAGAACACCCTGGAAAAGGGATGGACTCATGCCTACAACGACCGTAAAGACAAGAAGAAGAACTACAGGGTTCTTTGGATTCAGAGAATTAACGCAGCCGTAAGAGCTTACGGTCTGAATTACTCTCAGTTCATCGGCAAACTCGCAAAGAACAATGTAAGCCTTAACCGCAAGGTTCTGGCCGATCTGGCGATGAACAACCCTCAGGCTTTCGAGAAGGTAGTAAAGTCTTTGGACTAATACGTATGACCTTAGATGGGATTCTATCGGAACAGATGGTTTAAGTTCGCCCTTTGGGGAACCCTATACCTTTTGTGGGTTATATGGCTCGGAAATTACTGGTGGCTCTTGGGCTTGCCGGTAATTTTCGATTTATACATAACCAAGAAGGTAAAGTGGGCTTTCTGGAGGCGGAAGGAAAAGAAGGGTAACTTCACGGATACCGTTCTGGACTGGCTCGATGCCGGAATTTTTGCCGTAGTAGCCGCTATGGTAATAAAGATTTTCTGGTTCGAGGCCTTTACCATTCCTTCTCCGTCTATGGAAAAGACCCTGTTCACCGGAGACTATCTTTTTGTTTCCAAGGTGGCTTACGGTCCAAAAATTCCGCAGACGCCTGTTTCCGTTCCGCTGGTTCACAATTCCATTTTCGGAGGAGAATCCTATTCTACTGTCATTCAGAACAAATACCGCAGACTTAAAGGTTTCGGGAAGGTAAAGCGCTATGATATTGTGGTGTTCGCTTTCCCTCACGGAGATTCAGTTCTAAAGCAGACTCCTCAGTCTGACTGGTACCAGATGGTTCGCCTGAACGGCGGAGACCGCCAGTCTCTCATCAACGCTTGGGGTCCTCTTGTTGTCCGTCCTAAAGACAAGAAGGACAATTATGTAAAGAGGTGTGTGGCTATACCTGGAGATACC
>JAFZMA010000002.1 GCA_017551215.1 Bacteroidales bacterium
CCCGCGGTACTTGGTGCCGGCCACAATACTGCCGATGTCCAGCGATATTATCCTCTTGTTACTCAGCGAATAAGGAACCTCCTTGTGGGCAATCTTGTTGGCAAGGCCCTCTGCGATGGCGCTCTTTCCCACACCCGGCTCACCGATGAGAATCGGATTGTTTTTCTTGCGGCGGCCCAGAATCTGGGCAACGCGGTCGATTTCCTTATCACGCGCAACTACAGGGTCCAGCTCCTCGTTGGCGGCCGCCCGGGTGAGGTCGAATCCGAAGCTGTCCAGGACCGGAGTCTTGCTGGCCGTGGCGCCCGGAGCCGGCTGGCGAACGCCCTCCGTACGGGCTCCATCTCTCTGATTCTGAGAGGAGAAACTGTCTGCGCTCTGGCCCGGAACATCGCCGTCCTGCCCGGAAATGTCGCTGCTGCCTCCGGAGTTGCCCGCGGAGGAAATGCCGCCGAGGAGGTCGTCCGATGCGGAACTGCCGTTGAGACCCTCCTGTGGACCTTCCTGCGGCTCTATATTCTTAACGGTAGCGTAGTGGATGCCCTGAATATGCAGATAATCTATGGCGGCGGTACCCGTGCCCCTCATGATGGCAAGCAGAAGATGCAGGCTCCCCGGTGCCGTAGCTTTGAGGCTGCGGGCCTCCAAGTACATGAGTTTGAGGGCGGTACTGGCGGCGCTGGACAAGGCAATCTCGTTTGTCTTGTTCTCTGGAATGGGCTCTCCCTTGCCAATAGTCTCTTCTATGACCTTCTTCATGTCTGAAACGTCTATGCCCAGTTCCAGAAGGCGTGCCACGGCGGC
Organism: Bacteroidales bacterium; assembly: GCA_017551215.1. The sequence continues at coordinate 805 of JAFZMA010000002.1, forward strand.
GTTATCCGAATGACGGATCATGCCGAGCACCAGGTGGTCTGTTGTAAGGACGTAACTTCCGAGCCTTATGGCCTCTTCCTTTGAGTAGGCGATTATGGCGTTGAGTATCTCAGGGAAATCTATGTACATGCTCTACAAGAATAATTATTTGGGGTAAATATAAGAAATATCTGCCTTGTATGAGCCCATACGTTCAATTATTAAACAAACTGAATTCAAATCGGCGCGGCCCTATAAACCATGCATTTGATTAATATTCAATAAATTCAAAAGATAGATATTGTTTTTTAGCGGACACTCGTAAGAATAGTTTACGGAATGACATTAAAGTAGTTTGTAAGTAAGCATGGGAGTGGATGAGTTTTTGGATAGCCGTAGTTTAAAAATGTTTGGAAAAAAGAGGGGGATTGTGTAAATTTGAAGGTTAAAATTTTGAAGGAATAAATGGAAGAGAACAAGGATTTGAACGGCACACCGGTGCCAGAGGAAGAGGGCGGTTACAACCACGGCATTATCCAGAGGATAAACATAGAGGACCAGATGAAGACTGCTTACATCGATTACTCTATGAGTGTGATAGTTTCGCGTGCTCTTCCGGATGTAAGAGACGGTCTGAAGCCTGTACACCGCAGGATTCTTTACGATATGGGATGGGAGCTGAACATCACTTCCGGAGGACAGACAAAGAAGTCTGCCCGCGTTGTGGGAGATGTTCTGGGTAAGTTCCACCCGCACGGAGACAGCAGCGTTTACGACGCAATGGTGCGTCTGGCCCAGAGCTGGAACATGCGCTACCCGCTGGTGTTCGGCCAGGGAAACTTTGGTTCAGTTGGAGGAGATCCTCCTGCAGCTCAGCGATATACAGAGGTTAAACTTATGCCTGCCGGAGAGGAGGTTCTCAAGGATTTGGAGAAGGACACCGTGGACTTTGCGCCGAATTTTGACGGCGAATACATGGAGCCCACCGTGCTCCCGGCAAAGCTTCCGCTCCTGCTGATTAACGGAACAAACGGAATTGCCGTAGGTATGGCCACGATGATGCCTCCTCACAACCTGGGAGAGGTTTGCGACGGCATAATCGCCTACATAGACAATCCGGACATAGACACCGAGGGTCTCATGCAGTACATCAAGGGACCGGACTTCCCAACGGGAGGCACCATCATGGGTCTGCAGGGCATAAAGGACGCGTACGAGACCGGCAAGGGCCGCATTATCATACGCGGAACCACAGACATAGAAGTCAACGAGAAGAGCGGACGTGAAACCATTGTCATAAAGGAAATCCCTTACATGGTCAACAAGAACGAGCTGATCAAGCAGATTTCCATGATGGTGGACAACAAGAAGATAGAGGACATTGTATACGTAAACGACGAGAGCGACCGCAAGTCAGGCATGCGCCTGGTTGTCAAGCTGAAAGTGGGCGCCGTAAGCCAGGTTGTGGTGAACAACCTCTTCAAGCATACGGAGCTCCAGAGCAGTTTTGCCGTAAACAACGTGGCCCTGGTAGACGGCCGTCCGCGCCAGCTCAACCTCAAGCAGCTCATCAAGTACTACGTACGCCACAGGCACGATGTAGTAGTCCGCCGCCTGAAGTTCGACCTGAAGAAAGCCTCCGACCGCGTGCACATCCTTGAAGGACTGTGCATTGCACTGGACCATGTAGACGAGGTAATAAAGATAATCCGCGAGAGCGAGACCGTAGAAAGCGCAAAGGCAGCCCTCTGCCAGAGGTACGGCCTCACAGACATACAGGCATCCGCCATTGTGGAAATCCGTCTACGCCAACTGGCCAAGATGGAAAAGAAGAAGCTGGAAGACGAGCTGGCAGAGCTTAAGGAGCTGATAGCCAAGATAAACACCATACTCGGCGATGTCAAACTGCAGATGGGCATCATCAAGGAAGAGCTTGAGGAAGTCAAGAAGAAATTCGGAGACCCGAGGCGCACCCAGATCCGCCCGGATGAGAGCGAGTTCAACTACGAGGATATCATCGCTGATGAAGATATGGTTATTACCATTTCTCATCTTGGCTATATAAAGAGGACGCCGCTTACGGAGTACAGGCTTCAGAATCGCGGAGGAAAAGGAAGCAGGGGAAGCGCCACAAGAGACGAGGACTTTATCGAGCACATATATGTTGCCAATATGCACAGCACCATGCTGTTCTTTACAAACAGCGGCAAGTGCTTCTGGCTCAAGGTTTACCAGATTCCGGAGGGCAACAAGACCAACAAGGGCAGGGCTATCCAGAACGTGCTGAGCATTGCTCAGGGTGAGAAGGTTTGCGCTTACATAAACGTGAAGGGCCTCAAGGATGAGGAGTACATCAACAACCACTACGTGGTGCTGGCCACAAAGAAGGGTATCATTAAGAAGACCTCCCTGGAGGCTTACTCGCGCCCGCGTGCCAACGGAGTTATTGCCGTGAACGTGAGGGAAGGAGATGAACTTCTGGAGGCAATTCTTACAGATGGCAACAGCCAGATTATGCTGGCAGCCAAGGAGGGCAAGTGCGTAAGGTTCGATGAATCAAAGGTTAGGGCCATTGGTCGTACCGGTACAGGAGTGAGGGGAATTGAGCTGGAGGGAGACAACGAGGTGGTCGGTATGATTTGTGTAGAACCGGATACAACGGACAAGACAATCCTTGTGGTGAGCGAGCACGGATTCGGCAAGCGCAGCCAGCTGGACGACTACCGTGTGACCAGCCGCGGATGCAAGGGCGTAAAGACTATAAACATTACGGACAAGACTGGCAAGCTTATTGCACTCAAGGCTGTAACAGACGAGAACGACCTTATGATCATCAACCGTTCCGGCATTGTCATAAGGGTAGCGGCATCCCTGATTAAGGTGGCAGGAAGGGCAACGCAGGGAGTCAAGCTCATAAACATAAAGGATACGGACAGCATTGCAGCCGTTTGCGCCGTACCTAAGAGCGAGGATTTGAGAGCCCAGGAAGCGGCTGAAAACGAGGGAGAAACACCAACACAAGAATAATTGATCAAACTATAATAATTACTGAAATGAAAAGATTTTTTATCACATTAGCTGTGGCTCTGATGATAGTTCCAACTATCGGAGCTCAATCCCAAGACGGTGCAAAAGCCGTTAGGAATCTTGCTAAGGCGAAAGAAGCTGTCAGCAAAAAGAACAACGCTGATTCCTGGATCAAGCTGGGTGACGCTTACGCAGCCTGCTACGATGCACCAATCAACGGGCTTTTCCTCAATAACAGCCAATCACAGACCAACTTGCTTCTGAAGGGAGCCGTTCGTCTGGCCAGCGAGCAGAAAGAAATCAACGGAAAGACTTACACCTGCGATACCTATATCGACAAGGAAGTCTACTATCGCCCGGACGGCGCACTTGCCGGCTACAAGGTAATCAAGCCTCTGACAGAGGATAATGCACTTGCCGGATGCCTTGAGGCTTACGACAAGGCTGCATCCCTGGGTGCTGCAGACAAGGACCTGAATCCTCTGTATGTTGCTCTGGCTAAGAGACATTGGGATGCCGCAATGGTTGCTTACAACCTGATGAACTATGCAGATGCTTCAAATGAGTTTGAGCAGAGCTACATCATTAACTCAAAACCTGCAGTTGGCGCTCTTGATACCAACGCTCTTATCTATGCTGGTATTGCCGCCGTTTTAGGAAAGGACAGCAAGAGATCTATCTCTCTGTTTGAGAAATGCATGGAACTGAACATTGCAGATGGAGACATCATTGCCATGCTCGCCGATAGCTACAAGGCTCAGGGAGACACCACCAAGTGCAAGGACATTCTGGCAAAGGGCTTTGAGAAATTCCCTACAAACCAGGGCATTCTGGTATCTCTGATCAACACCTACCTGGAGACAAACGATGATCCTGAGAAGATTATCGTGGTTCTGAAGAAGGCACAGGAGAACGAGCCTACCAACGCTTCTCTGGTTTACGCAGAGGGTAACCTCTACAAGAACATGAAGCAGTACGACAAGTGCATTGAGCTGTACCGCAAGGCTGCAGAACTCAACCCGACTTACGTATTTGCTCCATATAACGAGGGCGATACCTACTATCAGATGGCTCTTGACCTGCAGGACAAGGCTTCCGCAGAGCCGGACGACGCCAAGTTCAACGAACTCAACAATCAGATGAACGACTGCCTGAAGAAAGCAATCGAGCCATTCGAGAGAGCTTTCTCAATTGCAGAAGACCCTGAGATTAAGCGTGGTTGCGCAGAGTACCTGAAGCAGATTTACTTCCGTTTCCGCGACGAGAAACCAGAGTACCAGGCCAACTACGACAAGTATCACAAGTTCCTGACAGAGCCAGCCGCTCCTGCTAACTAACAGACACTTTCAATAGAGGAAAAGATTAAGGGATGCCGATTGAGGCATCCCTTAATTGTCTGGTATCATTAAAGATAACGAAATCTTACTCAGCCGGAGCAGGATTCTCAGCCGCAGGAGCAGCCGGACGAGGGGCTCTTTCGGAGGTTGCAACAGCTACATTGATGGTTCTTCCCATGTGCTCGGAACCGTTTAATGCCTCTATAGCCTTCCGTCCATCCTCCTCATTCATTTCCACAAAGCCGTAACCCTTAGACCTGTGGGTTTCCTTATCGGTAATGATGCGTGCAGATGATACTTCCCCGTACGGGGCGAAAAGCTTTTCAAGGTCCTCCCTTCTAGCTCTGAAGCTCAGACTGGATACAAATATGTTCATAGAAAATGTTTTAATTGGTTCGTTATAAGCAAAGATACATTTTTTATTAAATAAAAACAATCTTTGATTACATTTGCCAAAACTTCTTGCAACTATGAGCGATCAGATCAAGCACGAGTGCGGCGTGGTTCTTTTACGCCTTCTCAAACCTCTTTCTTACTACCAGGAAAAGTACGGTACTCCTCTCTACGGGCTTAACAAACTGTACCTTATGATGGAAAAGCAGCACAACCGCGGGCAGGAGGGGGCCGGACTGGCGTGCGTTAAGATAGATTCCAAGCCGGGCACGGAGTACATTTTCCGCCAGAGGGCTTTGGGAAACACCGCCATTTCCGAGTGCTTTGAGAACGTTACACGTGAGATTGAGCAGTCAAGGAAAGAAAGAAAGCTAAGTGCCGTTGATATGATTGGCTCCGGTAACGGAAACTCGGATTACCTTAACGGAGATCTGCCATACATTGGAGAAGTTTATATAGGCCATCTTAGATATTCCACCACTGGACGCAGCGGCATGAGCTACGTTCATCCTTTCTTAAGGCGCAACAACTGGCGCAACAGGAACCTCTGCCTTGCCGGTAACTTCAACATTACCAACGAGAAAGAGCTTTTTGCGTCTATGGTTCAGGGCCAGGGCCAGCACCCGCGCAGCGATGCCGATACCTTCCTGATTTTGGAGCAGATGGGAGCCCTTTTGGACGAGCACCACTCCAACCTCTACCGCAAATTCAAGAAAGAGGGCCTCAAGGGAGAGGAACTGAACGCCAAGATAGAGGACAACATAGATATGGAGGGCATAATCTCGGAGGCCTCCAGATGCTGGGATGGCGGTTTCTGCATTGTGGGCTCCACCGGCAGCGGGAACAGCTTTGTCTTCCGCGATAGGTGGGGCATACGTCCGTGCTTCTATTATATAGACGACGAGATTGTTGTGGCTGCATCTGAGCGTGCCGCCATCCAGACCGCCCTTGATGTAAAATACGACAAGGTTCAGGTTCTCCAGCCGGGAGAGGCCATAACCATACACAAAGACGGCAAGTACAACATCAGCTGCCTTGTAAAGCCGGCCAATCCACGGCCGTGTTCCTTTGAAAGAATCTATTTTTCAAGGGGTAGCGATGCGGATATTTACCGCGAGAGGAAGATGCTGGGCCGCCTCCTCACTCCCCAGATTCTGAATGTGTGCCCGAATCTGGACAAAACGGTCTTCTCCTTCATCCCCAACACGGCAGAAGTTGCCTTCATGGGCATGACAGAGGGCCTGAACGAGCACCTGGACATCCTCAAGCTTAGGGAAATCTCCAAACTCCTTTCCACCGATGAGGAGTTTGAAACCCTGTGCGGCAAAGAAGTACGATGTGAGGGAGGCCAGGAGCAGGAACCGGTTAAGATGCAAATACGGGAGATACTTGCCCACAAAGTGCGTGTGGAGAAGCTGGCTATCAAGGACATAAAGATGCGTACGTTCATAGCTGAGGGCAGCACTAGGAATGATCTTGCGGCGCACGTGTATGATATTACCTACAACAGCATACGCCCGAATGTGGACTCCATTGCCGTGATAGACGATAGCATCGTCCGTGGCACCACCCTCAAGCAGAGCATTATAAAGATACTGTCCCGCTTGGAGCCACGGGAGATTGTAATCATTTCCTCTTCGCCTCAAATCAGATACCCGGACTGCTACGGCATAGACATGAGCCGGATGGGAGAGTTCATAGCATTCAACGCGGCAGTCTCACTCCTCAAGGAACGCGGCATGGAAAAGGTTCTGAGCGATGTCTACCGCAAGTGCAAGGATGCCGAAAACCGCCCTCTGGAGGAGTTCACCAGTACATCGTACGAGGTTTTGAGAATCGGAAACAAAAGAAGAAATGCTACTTCATCAGATAGCAAGTGTGGAGCATCAATTGTAGAGAATTATGTGAAGGAGATTTACGCTCCATTTACAGATGAGGAAATCTCCCAGAGGATAGCCCAGATGGTAACGCCGGCTGGGCTATCCTGCGGAGTTAAGGTCATATTCCAGAGCATAGAGAACCTTCACAAAGCCTGCCCGGAGAACCAGGGAGACTGGTATTTCAGCGGAGACTATCCAACCCCTGGCGGCACCCGTACCGCCATCCAGGCATACATCAACTGGTACGAGGGCAACCCATACAAG
>JAFZMA010000103.1 GCA_017551215.1 Bacteroidales bacterium
AGGCTCTTGGAAGCCTTGAAAGACAGCCTCTCGGAGAAATTGTTGGCCCTGTAGCCGGAAAAAAGAGGTGCGATTGTTTTCTGGAGGACAGTCTCCCCGTCCTTTGTCACCTCTTCATACCCGTTGTTGGAGAAGCTGTCCGCCCTGCTGTGGGAGAAGGAGGTGGCAGAGTTAACTCCCCCTTTTCCCACATTCAGGCTGGCAGACTGGACAAACCGGCCCTTTCCCGAGGCAGAGGTTTGGGAGCGGGCGCTGATATTGTCCGTGGTGCGGTCATCGGTGATGATGTTGATAACACCACCGATAGCGTCTGATCCGTAAAGGGACGAGGCGGCGCCGTCAAGAACCTCGATTCTCTTGACCCTGGAGAGGTCTATTCGGTCGAGATCCACATTGCCGGCCATATCGCCGATTATCCTCCTCCCGTTTACGAGTATAAGGGCATACTTGTTTCCCAATCCGTTAAGCCTCAGGAAGTTTCCCATAGAGGACGGAGTCATCTGGATCTGCGGAAGCATCTTTATCAGAGCGTCCTGCAGGCTGGTGATTCCCTGCTCCCTGATATGGGCTGCGGAAAGCACCCTCACCGGAGAAGCCGTGCTTTTCAGCCTCTGGTGATGGCCGCTTCCCGTTACCACAATCGGATTCAGCTTGCTGGCCTTTGATGTGTCAGAAGCAGTATGTATCTGGCCGTAAGCTGTCGCCGAGAATAACAGGATTATTGAAAACAGATATGCCCTTATGTTCATATCAAGTTTTTATTCAGGATCCTTTGAATGATAGTAATCCAGAGGAGCACCGTTGATAGCGGTGGTTGTATGGTTCATCCATACCTGACGTACTGTTGGGAGCTCAAGAAGACCCTTCACAATCTGGGTGTCGTTGTTGCAGGTGTAGCCGTTAGCGGCAAAGTAGCACTTCCAGCTGGTATCCTCAACCTCGCCCTCCTCGTTAGGAGCGCCGTTCTCGTTGTCGTCACCGGCCATATCGTTGTGGGCATGGTCACCGGCAATAGACATCAGTGCTGTGCAGTAAACGGTACCGGAAGTGATGCCAGCTGCCTGCATTCTTGCCAGAACGTTGGTCTTGAAGTTCTCAGGCATATCAACAGTACCTACGAAGTAGTTAGGGCTGAAGGTCTGGAGAGCCACTTCAAGCTGAGTGTAACGTACGTTTGCCTTGTAGGTGTCATACTCGTCAGGGTTACCGTGGCCCATGAAAGCAACAACAGCGCTTGCAGCCTTGTCCTTGTAGATATTGTCAAGGGCTTTGGCAACTGCATTGACATCAGCTTCTGCATCCTGAAGCAGCGGAACGCCCAGTTTCAGTTTAACTCTTGACAGGTAGCTGTCGTCGAGATCTCCGTTGGAGTTATTTGCAAAGTCCTTGATGTAGTTGATAACGCGGGTATACTCCTCGCCAGGGATAACCTGGAGACTCTGGACAACTATCTCAGAGTATTTTACGCCGTCCTGTGCAAAAGCGGTAAGCCAGAAAGGAGGAGCGTAGAAATTCCTTGGAGCAACGTTCTCGCCTGCAGCTGCACGGTTGATGCAGATAGCGGATGAGAAAGAAAGGAATACGTCATAGCTTGGGAAGGCGCTCTTGTAAGCGGCTACGGTAGCATCAAATGCGTCGTAAGCCTGCTGCCAGGTACTTCCGAATGCAACAAGGAGAATAACCTTGTCGTGAGACTTCTGGCTCTTAACTGTTTCATTCACAGCCTTCTGATAGGCATCGTAATTTGAACTAGGCTTATCGTCCTTAGAGCAGGAAGACAAACCGATCAGCATGGCCAAAGCCATTACTGACAAAAGAATTTTAGTTTTCATCGTCGTTGAAATTTTGTGTCGATTTTATCTTGTTGATAGTCTTTCTACCGTTTGTAAATGTCAGGACCACCCCGGCATAGAAGGTTCTTCCAGGAGAGGTTGTTCCCAGATGCAGGCCGTGAGGAGTGCGGTCAACATAGTCGAAGATGTTGTCTATTCCTGCCTGGATACTGATCTTCAGGTTTCTTATGCTAGTGAAATCGTGAGTTGTTGAAAGCCTCCAGAGCTGGTAGGCCTTGCCGTCTCCGTCTGTCTGGTAATAGCGCTTGGATGAAGCCCTTCCATAAAGGCCGATTCCTGCCTGATAGTCCTTGGTGAAATTGTGTGTCCACAGCAAGGAGAAACTGCCCTTATTGTGGGCCACGCCGTCTATTTTCACCCTTTTTAGCTTCTCATGCTCAGAATCATACTGGTCTGCTTCGGTATCAATGTAGCTATAGCCGGCATTGAGCAGGAATTCCCCTATTTTCCATCGCAGAGAAACATCCCCTCCGTAAGTCTTGGCCTTGTCCATATTCTGGTACTGGCGTGTCTTTATTGGGTCAAACCTTGAGATAAGCTCTGCAGGAGCCTCGTATGTCGGAATGGTTACAAGCGTTATCATATTGTCCAGCTTGTTGTAATGGCCGCCTATGGTAAGAACCAGACCTTCAATGGAATACTCTGCGCTCGCCGAGAAATAGTTGCTGGATTGGGCCTTGAGGTTCCTGTTGCCCAGATAAAGGTAAGTGCCCGTCATCTGCTTGACATACATGTAGTAAAGCTCCTTAGGCACAGGGGTCTTGAATCCCTGGCTCCAGGAAGCCCTCAGCCTGAGGTCCTTCTCTGGAGCCCACATCATGGAAACCTTAGGAGTGGCCTTGAAACCGAACTGGTGGTTCTGTGTAGCCCTGAGTCCCACTGTAATGTTGAAGTTCTTTATAGGATTGTATTCATCCTGGACATAAACGGCTGCTGTCCAGTCGTCTGCAGTCTTGCCTTCAACCCTGTTAGGAGCTTTGAGATAATCATAGCGGAATTCGGCTCCCCCGCTCAACCGATTGGCGTAAGGCAGAGAAAACACCCCTTTGGCAGAGAGCAGGGTACGCTGCTGGTCGCTCTGGAGAGCCTCCTGTCCCGCTAGATAAGGATAATATGGATAGTATCTTGTCCCTTCACTCTTTTCATAATCCTCGACAAGTGTCTCCGATGTGAAGTGGTAGTAATAAGCGTGGCAGTTCCAGTCCGCGTCAAAACTGATGTAGTCATTTCCCTGAAGCCCCCATTTTCCTCCAATGGAAGCGGAAGCATCCTGATAAGCAAGGTCGTATGTAGTCACGTCATAATGAGGATATTTGCCGGAAGGACGGAAAATCCTCTTGCCATATATGCTTCCCTGGGCATAATATTCTCCGATGCGGCCGCCGTCATACACCAGACGCTCGGCCACCTGCCAGTTTGTAAAGCGGTTACGGGTCTTGTTCCTGGAGTCCGTAATAGGATCTTCAACCGCTGTGGTGTGTTCAACTGATGTATTCTGCCACCCGTCCGTGTGCTGAAGCTGGAAGTTGGTGTAGCTGTTCCATCTGCCGCTACGGATTCCGATCCCGTTGTGCTGGCGGATGTCTCCGTAACTTCCCACTCTGGTGGAATTCTCCAAGAAGAGTCCGTCGTCGTGCTTCCTTGTGATGATATTGATTACTCCAGCAATGGCGTCACTTCCGTAAAGGGCTGAAGACGCGCCCTTTACTATCTCAATCTTCTCGATATTCTGAGGATCAATCAGCTGAAGGTCGTTATCTCCGCCCTGATCTCCATTAAGGCGCTTGCCGTCCACCAGAATCAGAATGTAGGAGTTGCCAAGTCCGTTCATCTGGATGTGGCTTCCCATATCGTCCTCGTTAAAGTCGAAACTCACGGCCAACTGGCTCAATATGTCCTGCAGGCTGCTTCCGGAATAATTCTTAAGCTGGCTTCTGGTTATGACCTCCGTCTGCACAGGGGCATCCTTCAAGACATGGAGCGTACCCGTACCGGTGACCACAATCTCCTGAAGGTCATACTTCTTCAGCTTATCCTGAGCCATCGCGCCCTGCCAAACGCAAACGGCCAGAGCCAAAAGGCCTGACATCAATAATCTTTTCATTGTGCAATATTTTCTTTGATCGCCGAGGCTCTTCTTCCTGAGAGGCGGCCACTCGAAACGAGGCAGGCAGGTCTTCTGACTCTTCCCATCTGTTACGCCTTCCCGGAAACATCCAGTGGCAAAAAGTAACAGACACAAGACGGGAAATACAGCTGCAGGTACAGTTCCGGCCTTTCACCGGATTCCCTTTCACCGGAATGAAAATCACGCCGGTTACCTGAATCACTGCAAATTTATACATTCTTCCCGATAAAACAAACATTATGTAACAAAGGAGTTATATTTTTGATTTCCTCATCGGCTGAACTGTTTGAAAAATTTTAAAATAGCGAGTAACTTTGTGCGCATGAGCGCACACGAGAGAAGAATACCTCAATTTCTGATTGCAGCCCCTTCTTCAGGGAGCGGGAAGACCACGGTTTGCGTGGGACTTATGGAAACTCTTGCGCATAAAGGTCTTAAAGTTCAGCCTTTTAAGTGTGGACCGGACTATATTGACACAAAATTCCACGAAAAGGCTTGTGGAAGGCCGTCCGTTAACCTGGACAGTTTCTTCGCAGAAAGAAATCATATCAGACAGATTTACAGAAGGTTCAGCACTGGAGCGGATATCTGCGTTGTAGAAGGAATGATGGGCCTATTTGACGGCTTCCAGAGGGCTAAAGGATCTACTGGGGAAATAGCCTCAATACTCAGGATTCCAGTGGTTCTGGTTGTGGACGCAAAAAGCACAGCCTACTCGCTGGCTCCACTGCTGAAAGGATTTAAGGAATTCTCCCCAGATGTCAGCATTATCGGAGTGATATTCAATAAGATAGGCTCTCAGAAGCATCGCCAGATGCTGGAAGAAGTCTGCGCAGATTGCGGCCTTGAATCATTCGGGTTCATCCCTAAGAAAATTGAGGCCGATAATCCGTCAAGATACCTTGGCCTGGATTTCTCGGCGATGAACACTTCAGCTGCCGCCAATCTTGTCGCCGAGCATATTGATATTGAAAGACTTCTTGAATCTGCACTTAAACACTCTCCGGATCTGGCAGCGTTTCCGGTGCCTGAAGCAAGACCTGATTGTAGCCATAACGTGCTGGTAGCCAGGAATAAAGAATCATTCTCCTTCATATATCAAGAGCACGTTGCAGGATGGCAAAACGTGGAGTTCTTTGATCCTGAAAAGGATGTTGAAATTCCGCAGGGCATAGACCTTCTGTACCTTCCGGGAGGCTATCCGGAAAAGCACCTTGAGACTCTCTCAAAGTGCAGGAAAACAATGGATTCTATCAGGAACTATGCCCAGGCAGGAGGAAAGATACTTGCCGAGTGCGGAGGAATGATGTACCTATGCCAAAGCATCCTCAGCGATGAAGGAGAATACCCTATGTGCGGAGTTCTGCCATACAGAATTTCCTCCAGGAAAGAAGACAGGAAACTGCATCTCGGCTACAGGTCTTTCACATATAACGGACTGAATTTAAAGGGGCACGAGTTCCACTATACAAAATTCCTGGATCCTCAGCCGGAAAGCGTTGCAAAGGTTTTTGACGCAAGGGGCAACAAGACGGATACCCCTATTATCAGAACAGGCAACACCATAGCATCCTACACACATCTGTACTGGGGCGTGGAAGACATATTCAAGTTATTCTGAATCAGTATGAAAGAGATATACACAAAGACGGGAGACAAGGGAACAACCTCTCTTAAAGGAGGAGTAAGGGTTCCGAAGGACGACATTCGCATAGAGACCAACGGAATGATAGACCTTCTGAACTCTCAGATGGGTCTTGTTAGAGCCGCTTCAGTTAAAGCCGGAGAAAGGGAATTTCTGCTCAGTCTCCAGAAGGAACTGATGATAATAATGAGTCACGTGGCAACTCCTCAAGGCATTGATAACCAGAAAGAACTTCATTGTACTGCACTTGTTGCCGAAATGGAGAAGAAGATTGATTCAATGCCACATCCGGATGGCTTTGTAATTCCCGGAGAAAATCTTCTTTCATCTCAAATCCACATTGCCAGAAGCACAGCCAGAATTGTGGAAAGAAGGCTCTGGACACTTAACAATAATTACGGTATAAAGGAAGAGATTCTTGTCTTTTTCAATCGTCTCAGCGATTATCTTTTCTCTCTGGCAATAAAGTACTCGAAATGAAAACCGGACTCCATAACCTGATGCTTGCCGGAACCGGCAGCGACGTTGGCAAAAGCATAATAGCCACAGCATTATGCCGCATCCTGCTACAGGACGGCTATGCCCCGGCTCCGTTCAAGGCACAGAATATGGCTCTGAACTCTTTTGCCACTAAGGATGGACTTGAAATCGGACGCGCCCAGGCAGTTCAGGCGGAAGCGGCAGGACTGGAATGCCATACGGACATGAACCCCTTGCTGCTCAAGCCACAGAGCGACCACATATCCCAGGTGGTTCTGAATGGAAAACCGATTGGAAGCAGCAGTGCATACGACTATTTCCGAAAGGAAGGAAAGGAGGAACTCCGGGTTGCAGTATGCAAAGCATTCGACAGGCTTTCAAAGCGTTATAATCCGATAGTGATGGAGGGAGCTGGCAGCGTTTCCGAGTTAAACCTTGCGGAAAGCGACATCGTGAACCTGCCTATGGCCAAATACGCCAATGCAGATGTTTTCCTTGTTGCAGACATAGACCGCGGCGGAGTATTCGCCTCCGTCTACGGCAGCATCGCCTTGCAGAAACCGGAGTATAAAAGCCTTATCAAAGGAGTAATAATCAACAAGTTCAGAGGAGACCTCAGGCTCTTTTACGAAGGCCGTAAAATTCTGGAAGACATCTGCAAGGTTCCGGTCCTTGGAGTAATCCCCTACTATAAGGACATATACATAGAGGAAGAAGACAGCGTGGACCTTGCCCGCAAATCCTTCTCCATGGAAAAGGGTAAGATAAACGTTGCCGTGGTTCTGCTCAGGCACATATCCAACTTCACGGATTTCAATATGTTGGAAAGGGATCCAAGGGTGCATCTCTACTATACTTCCAACACAGAAGACATAAAAAAGAGCGACATTATCATCATACCTGGAACAAAGTCCACCATCGACGACCTCTATGAGCTCCGCAGAAATGGCTGTGCACAGGCTATCATTTCCGCCCACAGGAACGGAGCCACCGTCCTGGGAATCTGCGGAGGCTACCAGATGATGGGCCAGCAAGTACTTGACCCAGACCACATAGAAGGAGATACGACTATGCTCCCCGGCCTTGGTCTTCTGCCTGTAATTACCCGGATGACCAAAGAAAAAGTCACAAGACAGACTCGTTTTTCCATAAAGCATCTGCAAGTTTTATCGCAGGCAGATCAATCCTCAGACACTGATTCTTGCCGAATGACCGGCTACGAGATCCACATGGGAGAAACCTCTGCTGCAGACGGTTATGAAATTCAGCCCCTTGCTATCCTGGACAATGGAAAGGCAGAAGGCTGCTTCGTTGACAATAAGACTATGGGCTGCTACCTCCACGGCATTCTGGATAACCCGAAGTTCATTGATTTTATGCTTGAGCCGTTCAAGGAAAAGACGGAAGCCAAAACCATGGCCGAAGACTACACGGCCTTCAAGCAAAGGCAGTATGACCTGCTTGCGGACCACGTGCGTAAGCATATAGATATGAACCTGTTATATAAGATTCTGAGCAATGATTGAGGGACACGGAGACGACATATACAGATACGGGAACATAAGACTTAACTTCTCTTCCAACATCTACCCAAGGGCAGACATTACCCCTATTGTAAACTTCTTGAAAGAGAAGCTTCAAACCATCCGCAGCTATCCGGAGCCAAGCGCTTCCTCACTTGAAAAGGCAATAGCTGAAAAATACGGAATCGCTGAGGAAAATGTGCTTGCCACCGCAGGTGCTACTGAGGCTATTTACCTGATTGCACAGACTTTGCGTTCATGGCAGACTTTCACCGTAAAATATCCCGCATTTAGCGAATATGAAGATGCATGCCGCCTTAATATGTACAGAGAAGACTCTTTCGGCAACTTGATGTGGATCTGCAACCCGTGCAATCCCACCGGAGAAGTTTTCCCTGGAAGCTATATATACGATCTTCTCTCCAAACACAGGTATGTAATTGTGGATCAGTCTTATGAAGACTATACCCAAGAGAAGGTAATGACACCGGCAGAAGCCGTGCGGATTCCCAATCTCATACAGATTCACTCCATGACCAAGAAGTACGCCGTTCCGGGGCTGAGGATTGGGTTCATCACTGCCAACAGCGGGGTGATCAGGTTGTTACGGGCAGGAGTAAAACCATGGAGCCTGAGTTCCCTTGCCATAGAAGCCGGCAAATTCCTAATTGAAGGAAACTATTCCGCTGTACCGGACATGGCCGAATATCTGAGATGCACCCAAAGGCTGAGATTCGCCCTAACACAAATAGAGGGAATAGAGGCAAAGCCAACCAAAACCAACTTTGTCCTCTGCCGCCTAAAGCAAGGCAAAGCGTCTGAGCTCAAGACCTTTCTGGCAAACGAAAAGAAGATTCTCATCCGCGATGCATCCAATTTCAGAGGTCTGTTTGAAGGGCACTTCCGTGTAGCCTCCTCCATAGACCGGGACAATGCTGAACTGATAGACGGCATCAAGGAATATTTGGATAAACAGACCCCCGCCTAAACAAAAGAATGATGGAAACAGTCCTTCTATACGCGCTACCGGTAATCATCGGATGGGTTCTGGATCTTCTGCTTGGAGACCCTGCCTGGCTCCCTCATCCGGTAGTCCTGATGGGGAAGGCTATAGCGCTTTTTGAGAAGTGGTTTAACAAAGGAAACCACAGGGTTCTCAAGGGTGCCCTGACCTCAATATTTTTAATCTCAGCGACAGCGGCTCTCTTCTATTTTCTCATACATTTTACTGATAAGCTGCCGCTTATCTGCGCAATTATCATACGCAGTGTCTTTATTTTCTTCTTCCTTGCCGGCACTACTTTAATAAGGGAAGTACGGGCAGTTTTCAAGGCGGTTGACCGCTCTCTGGAAGAGGGAAGAAAGCAGGTAGCAAGAATAGTTGGAAGGGAAACCTCCGGCCTATCCGGTCAGGAAATAAGAACCGCCGCACTGGAAACCCTGGCGGAAAATCTCAGCGATGGAGTTATCGCTCCACTGTTCTGGCTAATGGTTGGAGGCGTTCCAGCAATGGCCGCATACAAGATGATAAACACCCTGGATTCCATGATCGGCTACAGGACGGAGCGATACAGAGATTTTGGAAGAATCGCCGCCAAAATAGACGATTTCGCCAACTGGATTCCTGCCCGACTGACAGCCTTCCTGATGGTTATCGCCAGTGGAAAGCTCAAGACTTTCAAATTCGTGAGAAAATATGCCAGATGCCACGCCAGCCCCAACAGTGGCCATCCGGAATCCGCTCTTGCCGGCATTCTGGACACTAGATTTGGCGGCCCACACACATATTTTGGAGAAGTGATAGACAAGCCGTTTATCGGAGATAACCCAAGACAACTGACGACCGAAGACGCGGTTAAAGCCATAAGAGTTAACAGGATCTCAGAAGTAATGATGATTGTCCTGACAATTGCCATTGGAGCTGCCGCACGTTACTTTATCTCTTGTACTTGATTGATTACAAAGCATTTATGAAAAAGATTATACTTATAACTGGAGGTGAAAGATCCGGCAAAAGCAGTTATGCGGAGGGTCTTGCCCTAAGCATAAGCACCAACCCTGTCTACATAGCTACCGCCCATATCTGGGATGAGGAGTTCCGCCAGAGGGTACTGCTCCACCAGCAAAGACGTGGCCAGCAATGGACCAACATTGAGGAGGAAATTAATCTAGCCGGCTGCAAAATTGAAGGGAAATGCGCAGTTATTGATTGCATAACTCTCTGGCTTACAAACCTTATCCAGCCTTTCCTTTCGAGTAGCGGGAACTTTGATGTAAAGGCCGTTCTGGAAAACGCAAAACACCAGTTTGACACTTTCACGTCCCAGGATGCCACTTTCATATTCGTTACCAACGAGATTGGAAGCGGCGGAGTGAGCCCGAATCCGATGCAGAGAAGGTTTACAGACCTTCAGGGCTGGATGAACCAGTACATAGCCGGAAAGGCAGACGAAGTATATCTTATGGTATCCGGAATTCCGGTTAAAATCAAGTGATTATGATAGCGGAGTTTGACATTCAAAGGCCGGACGGCAAAATCAGGAAGGCGGCTCTGGACAAGATAGACAACCTGAACAAGCCCAAAGGCTCGCTCGGGGCTCTGGAGGAAATCGCTCTTCAGCTTTGCCTTGTGCAGCAGACACTTACACCAAAACTCACCCACCCTTGCCACCTGCTTCTGGGCGGAGACCACGGCATAGAAAAGGAAGGAGTCAGCAAGTCTCCAAGAGAAGTTACCTGGCAGCAGATGATAAACTTCACAAAGGGTGGCGGAGGCGTGAACATGTTCTGCCGCCAGCACGGTTTCACCCTGAAACTGGTTGACTGCGGCGTGGACTATGACCTTTCTTCCTACTCAGCGATAAGGGATTGCAAGATAGACTTTGGAACCGCAGACTTCCTGTACGGGCCCGCAATGACAGAAGTCCAGTATCTGGAAGCCCTGGAAAACGGAAGGGCTCTGGCGGACGAATGTATGGATGAAGGATGCAACATTCTCTCAATTGGCGAAATGGGCATAGCTAACACATCGCCGAGCAGTATCTGGATGAACCTTATGGAAGACATTCCGCTTTCCGAGTGCATCGGCGCGGGATCCGGCCTGGATTCCAAAGGCGTAGAGCACAAGAAACAAGTACTGGAGAAGGCAGTGGAAAACTTCCATACAGAATATCCCGATCCTACCGTAGAAGAAATAATAACGTACTTTGGCGGATTCGAGATGGTTACAGCCATCGGAGCAATGCTCCAGGCCGCTTCCAGAAAAGCCGTTATACTCATAGACGGATTCATCATGAGCGCCTGCGCTCTGGCCGCCACAAAGCTGTATCCGGAAAGCCGTTACTATATTATATTCTGTCACTGCGGGGATGAGAGCGGCCACCGCAGGATGCTTGAACAGATGGACGCAAAGCCTCTTCTGAGCTTAGGCCTGAGACTCGGGGAAGGAACCGGAGCGCTCTGCGCCTATCCTATCATAGAATCTTCCGTGAGAATGATAAACGAAATGAACAACTTCCAAAATGCAAAAATCACCAAATATTTTTAGCCGTATCTGGGCAGCCTTCATATTCCTGACCAGACTTCCTTTCTGGAGACTATACCAGCCGCCTAAGGAAGCCTACGAGAGTGTCACAGAGCACTGGCCGCTTGTTGGCTGGCTCACCTCTGCGATAATGGCCTCAGTGCTCTATTTCATAGCACCTTACAATCTACTCATTGCTGTTGTTGCAGCCATCGCTATAAGGATTCTTGTAACCGGAGCCCTTCACGAGGATGGCCTGGCAGACTTCTTCGACGGCTTTGGAGGTGGCGGAAAAGACCGGGAAAAGATCCTTACCATAATGAAGGACTCCCATATCGGAACATACGGAGTTCTGGGTATGATAATCTACATCCTGCTTCTTGGGTGCAGTCTGTTCAGCATCGCCAGCCTTAGCCCAAAGTTTGCAGCCCTGACAATCATTCTGGCGGATCCGTTTGCCAAGATGCTTGCCGCACAGACTATTATGGCAATGCCGTACGCAAGGAAGGAAGAAGAGTCCAAGGCAAAGAACATCTATCGCAGAGCCAAATTCCCTCAATACATACTGCTGATAGTTGAAGGCCTGATTCCTCTGGGACTTTTCATCTGGCTGGCCCAACCTTCACCAGAGATAATTCTGCTTCTGGTTGCTATACCCGCCGTTTTATGCACGCTTCTGAACCTATTCATATACAGAAGAATAAAAGGCTATACCGGAGACTGCAACGGAGCAATCTTCCTTCTAGTTGAACTCGGTATTTACATAACCGTCACATTCCTCTCACAATGGAACTTATCTTAGTCAGACATACGACCCCGGATGTTCCCAAAGGAATGTGCTATGGCTGGAGCGATGTGGACGTTGCCCCTACATTCGTCGCAGAGGCTAAAGATACCCTCAAGGAATTGAAAAACCATCTGCCTGTAGACAAGGCTTTCACCTCTCCTTTGCAAAGGGCCAGAAAGCTGGCGGAATTCTGCGGGTTCCCTGATGCAGAGCAAGATGCCCGTCTTAAGGAGATGAATATGGGAGAGTGGGAGATGCAACTCTATGATAAAATAATGGATCCTGCCCTTCAGGCTTGGTATCAGGATTATATGCATCTTCCGGCAACCGGAGGGGAGAGTTTTCCGATGCTTTATGCAAGGGTTGCGGAATTTCTGGATGAACTCAAAAACAAACCATACATGAGAGTTGCAATATTCGCCCACGGCGGCACTATAGTAGCGGCTGGACTCTACGCAAAACTCTTCCAACAAGAAGAAGCCTTCCGTCATCTTGTTCCTTACGGAGGCATCCTCAGAGTTACAATTTGACAAAACAAATATATGTTTCAATAATGAAAAACGCACTGATTATCTTATCTATATGCCTGGCGGCAATATCTTCTGGCTGTTCCGGTAACAAGAACACAGATGCAAAGAAAGCCATCCTGATGGTGCACTTCGGGACCACTCACGATACAACAAGGGCGCTAACCATTGATGCGATCAACTCCCAGATGGAGAACTCTTTCCGGGAGTCAGACGTTTTCGAGGCATATACTTCCAGAATCGTTATCAGAAAACTTAAGGAAAGAGGAATTGAAAAGCACACCCCTATCCAGATGCTGGACTCTCTCAAGAAGGCAGGATACAGCAGCGTCACTATCCAGCCTACCCATATTATTCCGGGCAAAGAGTACAAGATGCTCATCGCTGAGGCGGATTCAATTAAGAAGGAGTTCAAGGAGATTAAAGTGGGCAAGCCTCTGCTATTCAGCGATGAAGACTTGAATGCAGTTGTTGTGATTCTGGAAAATAGAAATCCTTCCACAGATCCTTCACATCATATACTGTATGTTGGACACGGAACTGAAGATGCGGCAACAGAGATTTATGTAAAGGCAGACTCCTTGTTCAACGCCAACTCCCACGTTGCCACAATAGAGGGCATCCCAACTCTTGAAGATGCCGTTGCAAAGCTGAAAGAAGCTGGAGCCAAGAAAGTTACGCTCGTGCCGTTTATGTTTGTGGCTGGAGATCACGCCGCAAACGACATTTCAGTAGACTGGAAAAACGAGCTGGAAAGCAACGGATTCCAAGTAGAGCTCAAGATAGAGGGACTCGGACAGATACCTGCTATACGCAACCTCTTTCTCGAGCATATACTCGAAGCCCGCAAAAACAACTAAAACTACGTATTGACTAATTGATGTTAAACCGTTTGGAGATGTATTCCCCATCCTCGGCGATGCCTTCCAGGGTAACGGTGTAGCCGCTCAGGAGGTCTGAAGCGTTGAACTGGAAGTTGATCGTTCCGTCTTCTTCCGGAGCAATTGCCGGATTCCAGTACAGGGTAGAACGCCTGTCTTGCCCCTTTGGTACAATATCCTTGCCTTCAACCTCATACAGCGGAGAGTAAAAATGCCTTGGCTTTTGCCATCCCATAGGACGTCCATAGCTTACATGCCACAGTGTTCGATGAATAGGTTTTGTCTTTATTAGAACAACATTCGGGAAACTATTGGTTCCATATCCATATCCACCGGCCGCTATGAAAGGAGCCCCTTCCA
The DNA here is from genome assembly GCA_017551215.1 of Bacteroidales bacterium. The sequence continues at coordinate 13,708 of JAFZMA010000103.1, forward strand.
TACCTCTCAGATAAACAACCGCTTCCACATCTTCCACCATAAGGGCCTCTACTTCCCACCATTGATCTATAGTTATTCTCATGCCGTCTATAAAGACAACTATTGCTTTCCATGGATCTTGAATAGTCATTCCACCAGCTGAGGCGGTAACACGAGATACAATGAACCGATATGGCCCGGCAGTGCGCACTCTGGTTCCTGTACATGTCATGAGAATATAACTGAACATATCAAAATTATTGTAGGCTTCCAGTTTCCGGCCCTCACGTATCTGGTCTGTACGGAATTCCCAGTTAGGGAGCGGAGATATTCCAGTGAGACTCTTCTTTCGTCCGTAAACGGTAATGGAATTAAGTTGATAAGTCAATTCTCCTCCAGTATCGTAATAGTTCTTTGTAATGATTTCTGAAACCTCTGGAGTGTATAAGACCTTTTTTTTGTTATGAACAAATCTTGTAAACGGAGCGTAAGAATCTTCATAAACTATAGGCCTTAGATTTCCACCGCCGCCATATTTCTTTGCCGCCTTCACGATGAAAGTTGTGCTATCTGGAAAATCAATGTCTTTAAGCTCGAAATAACCTTCAGGATTTACCTTGCCAATAGCGGCAAAGTTAATTTTAGGCGCTACGATAGCCACTATAGACTCCTTTTTCTTCTTGAGGAAACCTTTTTGAACCTGCCCGGCCAGAGACTGCATGTATTCACGTCCGAACTTTGGCATAGGAAATTGCCCCGATAGCACTGCAGGAAGGTCATAATACTCCCATCCCTGGGTCATCAGCAAAAGGTCCAATGCCGCAATCCTCTTTTCAAGTGCAATGGAATCAGAGAAAAATCGCTGAGGATTCTCAATGTTTCCCCTGATTTCAGAAGACAGGAGCATGTAGGACACAATATTGTTGTTCAAGGTGTTGACAGGAGACATCATATCATCCGTTACAGAAACGGAGAAATCTCCTGAGACCTTCTTGCCAATATCCACGCTAACCATAATGCTCTCCCTTTTTCCATAATCCTTTTCAATTGGAGCCATCTTAGGGCTCAGCGATGTCTTCGGATACACAAAGAAAGGACGTTTTGCGTAAATGTTTCCGTCTGAAGAACAAACAATTGCATTGTTAATACCAGGAGTCATCCCTTCTACCGGAAGATTAAACTTCACACTCCCTGTAACTGGAGCCTCATAAAAAATCTCGTCTCCATTGCAGAGGACAAACTTAAGATCATCTGTCTTTATCCCCGAAACAACTATTGAAGCCTTAACCTCATCTTTTCCGGTTTGAAGGGAAATTATCGCTCCGGAAGCCTCAACCTCAGGAAGTTTAGACTTTGAGGAGATCCCCCTTACATCCTCTATTTTTGCATAATACTTCTCGTTCTCAGCGATGGGGCTCAGATAGAAGCTCCCGAACCCGTATTCGTCCGTGGTAAAAGACGCTACCTGAACATCGTTATGGTCATAGACCTTGCCTTCTGCCTGCTGTCCAAGCCCCTGCTCGTTTATGATCTTCACTCCTATGCGGCAGCTATTGCCAAGAAGTAGCCTGCCACTCTCCGGCAGAAACGCGCAATCCAGAGTCTGCACTCTCTTGATTTGATGGAAAGGATTTTCAACACCGATATCTTCATAGTGGCTGTCATCCCTCATCTTCTTGTTCTTGAGCTCTTCCACATAACCGTCCTTTACAGGATTGATCAGGGATAGCTCTTTGGAGAACACATATTCAGCATCCTTGTTCAGCATCCAGTAGGTAAAAGCCCTCAAAGTAGCATAGCCTGTATTAACATCGTCAGGTACGGGAATGTAGCCTTCCAGAACGCCATCCCACATCTTTACCTTGACCCTTTGAATTACGTATGCCATCTCTGTCGGCTTGTTGGTGGAAACGTCCTTACCTACGGTATTCCCCACAAGCTCTACATAAACAAATTTGCTTTCCGGATAGTCAGACATGGCAGACTTGTTGGCAACGTAGCACTTAAACCAGATGGTATCGCCTATCGCATATACATCCTTGTCTGTATGCAGATATACTTTCTCCGGGCTCAGATACTTCACAAAAGCATCGAACCTTTCATCCAGAGTCTTGGGAACCTTGATGCTATCCTGGGCAAAGGATATCCCGGAGCATATAGTCACAAGACAGCAAACCAGAGGCAATAGCCTTATAATCAATCGTTTCATAATAGTTAAAAATCTTACGGGAGGAGCTTGCTATGTTTTCAAATATACTCAATATTTTTCAAATATACTCAATGCTTTTCATACACCCCGTTTTCATTTGGTACACAATGTGTATTTTATGTTGTAGCAGACGTTTTTTTTCATACATTTGACACCGTTTTTAAAGAAGCGCCCAGATTAGCCGGATATGGTATTTTCAGACCTTTTGTTTCTGTTTGAATTCCTTGGTGGATTCGCCCTCTGCTACCTGATAGCAGGGCTCATAGACCGTAACGGCGCTCTCAAGGAAGGAAAGGACGGAATCCACCGCTCTTTCAAAGGCAGAAATCTGATTACCGTAATCTTCTCCCTCATATTCTACGCGTGGGGAGAACCGGTTTACGTGTTCCTGATGCTGTTCTGCGTATTTGTCAACTACCTGTGCGGAATAGCCATAGACACCTCTCCAAAGAACCGCAAGGCTGCTCTTGTTATAGGAATAGCCTTTAACCTTGCAGTTCTGGCCTCATTCAAGTATTTGGGTTTCTTTGCGGAAGGTCTCAACAGCCTTGGACTGAGCGTATCTGTTCCAAAGATAGCTCTGCCTATCGGAATCAGCTTCTACACCTTCCAGTCCATGAGCTATCTGATAGACGTATACAGGAAGGATTCTCCTCCTCAGAAGAGATTTCTGGACCTGCTCTTCTACATATCCATGTTCCCGCAGCTGATTGCCGGCCCTATTGTCAGATACGGAACCATTGCTTCTGAGATCAACGACAGGAAAGTCACCTGGGACGATTTTGCAGAGGGCAGCTACCGCTTCCTCATAGGACTTGGAAAGAAAGTCATAATAGCCAACCAGATATCCGGCGTGGCAGACTACTTCCTTGCCGCCAATCCGGAAACGTTCTCCACTGCAGGCAGCTGGATCGGTATCCTTGCCTTCACCTTCCAGATTTACTTCGACTTCTCCGGTTACTCAGACATGGCAATCGGTATGGGCCGCTGCCTCGGATTCCATTTCAACGAGAACTTCGACCATCCTTATATCAGTTCAACGATAACCGAATTCTGGAGGAGATGGCACATATCCCTGGGCTCGTTCTTCAGAGACTATCTTTACATCCCTCTGGGCGGAAACCGACGCCATCAGGCTCTTAACATACTGATTGTCTGGTTTCTGACAGGTATGTGGCACGGAGCCAGCTGGAACTTCATCATCTGGGGCCTGTACTTTGGAGTGATAGTTACATTTGAAAAATACACCATACTTAAGATATACGACAAGATTCCAAAGATATTCCTCCATATCTACACCATCTTCCTGTTTGTGCTTGGCTGGGGTATCTTCTACTTCGACGATTTGGACAAGTTCAAAGTTCTGGCAAACAGCTTGTTCGGCAGTGCTCCGGCCCAGTCAGACTTTACGGTCATCACGGCACTTACCAACAACTTCTGGCTCTGGATTGCAGCCCTGATATTCTCCATGCCGATAAGGAAGCTGTTCAGAAACTTCAAGGGACTCTGGATTGTCAGAACCGCCATTGCCGTTGTCATACTTATTGTAAGCGTGGCTCTTCTGGTGGGAGCCACCAATAATCCTTTCCTGTATTTCAGATTCTGATTATGAAAAAGACAATCATCATATCCGCAATTATGTTCCTGGCCTGCTCATTCGCAGCAGCCCAGACAACAGACACTACAACCACCGGCCAGGCAGATTCCGTAAAGGCAAAGACTCCGTCTTACCCTGTTCCAACCAGCGATGCCAACGATATCTACCCTAACCGCACAGTGGCAAAATACGTGAACCGCGTTAATCCCAATGCCCCTTGCAAAACCCTGAAATCCGGCATCATGCTCATCGGTGAGCCTGGAAAAATTAGGGCAGCCGAGCCTTACGGTGGCAGAAGCGCTGGAGAAGTTGAATATGCCAACGCCGCAAACAAGTACAAGAAAGTGTTCGGAGACAGCGTTAATGTTTATTGCATGGTGATTCCTAATGCAGGTGCTTTCTACACCCCTACCAAGCTGGCGGGAGGCAGCAAAAACCAGGGCAACACGATTAACCGCATATTCTCCAATCTCGACGAGAACGTAAAGGCCGTGGATATCTACTCCATTCTCGGAAGGCATGCTTCCGAGCCTATCTACTCCCGCACAGACCACCATTGGGCACCGCTGGGAGCCTACTATGCGGCAAAGAAGTTCGCGGCCGTGGCAAAGGTTCCGTTCAAAGACCTCTCCCACTACAAGAAACATGTCATCCACAACTATGTGGGAACAATGTACATGTTCACCAAGAGCCAGGAAATCAAGAACTCCCCGGAAGATTTCGTTTACTACACTCCGGATTCCACGGTTAAATACGAGACCACCTACATCAACTACAACACCAGAAAGGGCGTGGCTCTGTCAGAAAGGGCACCTCAGAAGGGAGACTTCTTCCAGAAAGGCGTTTCAGGTGCCGGATGCTACGTGGTATTCATGGGCGGAGACGCCAAGATCACCCAGGTCAGAACCTCTACAAAGAACGGACGCAGACTCATCATCTTCAAAGACAGTTACGGCAACGCCATACCAGGATACCTGTTTTTCTCGTTTGAGGAAATCCACGTGATAGACTGCCGCTTCTTCAAGCGCAACATCAAGAAATACGTAAAGGACAATAAGATAACGGACATACTGTTTGCCAACAACATAATGAGAGGCGTACTTGCCGTAACAAGCAAGTCCTACAACCGCTTCCTCACACAGTAGCAGGATATTATCAAGGAAATGGGCAAGAAACTCTACATAACGGCAGTGATAGTGCTCTTCGGGGCATTTGTCATCGTCTTCAACACTTTCCCTCGCAGCACTGAAAGCGAGCTGGAAAAGCGTGAGCTTGCCAAATTCCCTGAATTCAGCTTCCAGTCCCTGAAAGAAGGCCAGTTTACCAAGGAACTTTCCACATGGTTCAGCGACAGTGAACCTTACAGAGACTTGTTCATCAGCCTAAGCCTCAACATCAAGGACTGGGTAAAGATGAACTTCTCAAAGGAAAACGCCATTACCTTCCATGCCCCGGATGCCCCTATTGACACAGATGTACCTGATATTCATACAGATATAGACCAGCTTCAGGATACTACAGCCCAGCAGCCAGTGGATAAGGAAAGCCTGGAAAACCGCAAGGTGGAGGAATACCGCAACAAGCTTACCGCAGAAGAAAACGCCAAGATTGCCCACGCTGGAATCATTATCATAGGAAGCGGAGACAAAACCAGAGCCCTAATGGCATACGCCGGAGACTCCACAGGCGGAGTGCGTTACGCGGATGCAGCCAACATGTATAAGCGCAAGCTTGGAAAGAAAGTCAACGTCTACTGCATGGTGATTCCAACCTCCATAGAGTTCTACTGCCCGGATGCTGCAAGAAAGCGCACAAAGAGCCAGCGGGCAACCATAAACAACATATTCGCCCATCTGTCTGATTCCGTAAAGGCAGTGGACGTTTACACAACTCTTGGAGAACATGCAGACGAGGATATCTATCTGCGTACAGACCACCATTGGGCACCTCTCGGAGCCTACTATGCGGCACGCAAGTTCGCCAAGGTGGCAGACGTTCCGTTCAAGGACATCGATGTTTACACCCGCAAAGTTGTAAAAGGCTATGTAGGAAGCATGTACGGCTACTCCAAAGACATCAGCGTAAAGAAGGCTCCGGAAGATTTCGTGTTCTGGGAACCGGATTCAACCGTTACCTACACCACCACCTACATAAACTACACCATAGACAAGAACTACAAGGTAACAGGAGAAAGCGGTCCGTTCCAGGGCAAATACTTCTACCACTATAAAGACGGAAGCGGCAGCGCATATTGCACGTTCATGGGCGGAGACACCAAGATCACACAGGTAAAGACATCCACAAAGAACAGGAGGCGCCTCATCATCCTCAAAGACAGTTTCGGCAACGCAATACCAGGCTGGCTTTTCTACTCGTTCGAGGAAATCCACGTGATAGACTACCGCTATTTCTCATATAACATGGCGGAATATGTCAAGGAGCACAAGATTACTGATGTACTCTTTGCAAACAACATATTTGCAGCCTATTCCAACAACATAGCCAAGCGCTATTCCAAGTTCCTGACACAGGATCACGCAACGTTCTATCCTAAGCCGGAGAAGAAAAAAGAAGAGACGGAATCTGGTGAATCCGCCTCCAGTTCAAATTCAGAAGGATCTGACTCCTAGTTAAACAAGAAACAGAGAAGCCACGTAAAGAACTGCTGCAGAGGTAACTCCCATTATGAGAGTAGCCCGTGTCTGCGTCTTGTAACCGTCCTTTACACTCAGTCCCCCCATTCTTGTGACAACCCAGAAATAACTGTCGTTGGCATGGGAAACCGTCATTGCTCCGGCACCAATCGCCATAACCACAAGCGCGGCGCTCAGCGGAGTTGTCATACCCAGCGCAGCCATCAGAGACTCGGAAGAGGAGAACAGTCCCATAATGCCGGCCGTGGTTGTCATCGCCACTGTAGAAGAACCCTGCGCCGTCTTCAGAATAGCCGCTATTATGAACGGGAACAATATGCCAAGCGTGGAAAACACACCCGCATTGGCCTTTATAAGTTCCACAAAGCCAGCATCGTAGATAACCTGTCCCAGCACTGCACCGGAAGCCGTGATGAAAACAATCGGCCCAGCTGTCCTAAGGGCACTCTCCGTTATCCTGTATAGACTGTTGGAAGACTTTTCCTCCTTTTCCTCAGCGATGTATTTAAGCAAAGGCAGGGCAAAAAGCACTCCCAGCGCAAGCGCAATCACCGGCTTGCCCAGGAAGAAGAAAATGTCTGCCGCCACACCTTCCAGTTTCAACACGGAAACCAGGGAACTGGCCCCCATGAAAACTATCGGCACTATGATAGGAAGAACTGAAAGAAGGCCGGAAGGACGCTTTCCGTCCCCGATAACTTCCTGAATATCCACATCTTCCTCCTCGTCAGATGAACGCACCTTTTTGCCCACTCTGTTTGCAAAGAAATATGCTGCGGCCAAAGGGAAAACGCTGAGCGCAACTCCCACCAGAATCACCAGCATCAGATTGTCTCCAAGGCCAACAAGTCCGGCCGCTGCAACAGGCCCGGGTGTAGGCGGAATGAAAACATGCGCAACATAAAGGCCGGCAGCAAGAGCCACTGTCATTGTCGCTGAGGAAACACCGCTCTTGCGGCTCATCCATTTGCGTATAGGGTTCACAATAACAAAGCCGCTGTCGCAGAAGACAGGAATAGACACTATCCAGCCTATCAGCATGATAGCAAGCTGCGGATGCCTC
>JAFZMA010000104.1 GCA_017551215.1 Bacteroidales bacterium
AAAACCATAAAGAAGCAGACAGCTGTAGCAAAGCTGAATGACGTTCCTACATCTCCGCGGAAAATGCGTTACAGCGCAGATACCATAAGAGGCGTAGAGGTAAACAAAGCTCTGGATATACTCAAATATTCCAAGAAGGAAGCTTCCAACAAGCTCTACAAGCTCCTTAAGAGCGCCATTGCAAACTGGGAGAGCAAGAACGAGGCAGACCGTAAAGAGCTGGATAACGGTAATGTGATCGTAAAGACTATAATGGTCGGCGAAGGACGTACGCTTAAGAGAATCCGCACCGCCCCTCAGGGACGTGCTGCAAGAATCCGCAAGCGCTCTAACCACGTTACCATTATTCTCGACAAAAAAGAAAACAAGGCCGCTGAAACACCGGCTGTAAAGGCGGAGGAAAAGTAATATGGGACAGAAAACCAATCCAATCAGCAACAGACTTGGAATTATCCGTGGATGGGATTCCAACTGGTACGGCGGAAATGATTACGCTGCAAAGATCCTGGAAGATGACAAGATCCGCAAGTATTTGAATGCAAGGCTTTCCAAGCAGTCAATCTCTAAGATCGTCATCGAGAGGACACTTAAGCTCATCACTGTTACTATCCATACCGCAAAGCCGGGCCTTATCATCGGTAAGGGTGGCGCTGAGGTTGACAAGCTGAAGGTTGAGCTCAACAAGATCTCCAACAAGGATGTTCAGATCAACATCTTTGAGGTTAAGAGACCAGAGGTTGACGCCAACATCATAGCCAACAGCCTTGCCCGCCAGATAGAAGGCCGCGTATCTTACAGAAGGGCTATCAAGATGGCCATCGCTTCTGCAATGAGAGCAGGTGCCGAGGGTATCAAGGTACAGATCAGCGGACGTCTCGGCGGCGCCGAAATGGCACGTAACGAGATGATCAAGGAGGGAAGAACTCCTCTGCACACTTTCCGTGCAAACATAGACTATGCACTTGCTGAGGCAAACACCAAGGTGGGCGTTCTCGGAATCAAGGTATGGGTTTGCAACGGTGAGGTTTACGGCAAGAGAGACCTTACTCCTAACGCAGGCGTGAATGCAAATGACAGGGCACGTTCTTCAGAGGGTCGCACAGACCGCAGAAGAGGTGGCGGAAGAGGTGGCCGCAAGCCGCGCTCCCAGCAGAACTAAGTCATAGCGAACGCGTTCTGATTTAAGGGATGACCGAAAGGCCATCCCTTTTTTTCGTATGCTGTCTTATTGACCGGCCTTGTCTAAAAGGAGGGTTTTATCGTCACCGATAGGGGCGATGTATGGTTTTGAGGATTTGAGAATCTTGCGCTGCATCTTTTTGATGAGGCGGTAGTCTCTTTTGCGGGCCGCGGCTATTTTGCGGTCCAGATGGCGGACCTGAGGATTGAACCCATCTTCCAGGTATCCAGCCCGTGCCTTGAGTGTCAGGACTTTCCTGACTTTTGCGTCAAGTTCTTCCATAGGCCACTGGCCGCTTTCCACTTTCTCGGCGATGGCATCTATGCATTTCATTGGCTGATCCGTCATCAGAATCATGTCCGCACCAGCACGGTAGACCTCCATGCTGGCCTCTACGGGATTTCTGTCTTTATTGGTAAGGCCGGCCATGGCCACAGCGTCCGTAATTACAACACCTCGGAATCCCTGATCGTGCCTAAGCACGCCGTTTATAAGATTGGAGGATATGGACATGGGAACCAGCCGGGAGTCTATGCTTGGAACGGCAAAGTGCCCAACCATAACCATTTCCAGACCAGCGGCAAACATGCTGAAATACGGATACATGTCTACGGAATCCAGATACTCTCTTGTGCGGTCTATTACAGGCATTTCATAGTGGGAATCCACGGTTGTTCCACCATGTCCGGGATAATGCTTTCCGCAAGCGTAGATTCCCGCATCCTGCATACCTTTCATGTAGGCGGTGGCAAGGGCGGATACCTGATGCGGATCATTGCTGAAAGACCGCTGGGAGTCAGACTCGTTATCCGGCGCGCTCACGTCTGCAACCGGAGCGTAATTTACCATGATGTTCAGGTCTTTGAGTTCCTTGCCAACATTCCGCCCCATCTTGTAAAGCAGTTTCTCCGCACCCTTTTCTATTCTTCCAAGCTGGGCCTGGCGCGGGTAGGAAAGATATTCCGGAAATCTCATGGCGGCGCCCCATTCCGCATCTGTTGCAACCATAAGTGGAATTGCCGCCATTTTCTGCAGAGCGTTAACCCTTTCCATAAACTGGTGTATAGGCCCTCTCATGACAATGATGTTGCCAACTCCGTAAACACCTATCAAAGAGTCTTGTCTGGCTTTTGTCCTGTCTGACGGGTTCCGGCTTATTTCAACGATGAAGAGCTGGGCCACTTTCTGCCGCACAGGCATGTTCTTGATAACTTCCTCTACCTGAGCCTTGTGCTTAATGGAATCCTTATCCAGGAAAACAGTGCTCTTCACCTGTGAAAAAGCAGTGCCGCCGCAAAGAGTCAGCAGGGCTGAAATCAGTGCGGCAGCAAATACCGATATTCCAAATCTGTGCATCGCTGAGGATTAAAAGGTTATTTCTCAGCCTTCACAAAGTAGAAGGAGTATACATGAGGCGGACCTTCATAGCCTCTCTGGATGGATTTTACCATCACAGCCTCCAAATTGTTGTAAGGGCATTTGAGGACTCCGGCAATCGACTGGTCGAGGTTGCCGTTATATTCATCGTCGTTCAGGTTTTCGTAGATGACGGTAGGATTCTCTGGAGTTCCGCCAGTAATCTTTACGCGCTTTACAACGTCGATACCGAGGAAGAAACTTTCGGCCATCATTTTCTCCATCTTGACATTAGCATCTTCCAGCTTGAATTCCTGAGGAATGATGCCGTTTTCCTTGAGTTTGCCCTCGAAGAGTTCCTTGTTGTCCTGGAACATCTGACTGACGCTGCCTTCCATAGGGTCTTCTTCCGGTTTCCAGCTGAAGACATCCTTGCCCGTGTTAAGGTCCAGGATGTGGAACTGGAAGAAATATGCCCCCACAGCCTCATCAGCTGGTTCTTCTATATAGGCGAGCTTTCCGTCTGTGCTCCATCCTATCGGATAGAACTTGCTTATCAGATAAAGAGGTAAGGTCTGATCCTCAAACTGATAGGTATCGGCCTGGGCATACACCAGTTCCTGCGGAACGGAGTAATGGTCAGGCACTTGTGCTTCTGGAGCCTTTGTTCCTCCGGCATTCTTGCAGCCCAAGAGCATCGCTGAGCCAAATGCCAGGCATAATGCCAGAAAGATTGTCTTGATTGTTTTCATCGCTTTTGTTCTGTGTTATTGCTATTGCAAATATAATCAACTTGACTTATAGTTTTATTATTGTCCCATCCTCAGCGATGGATATCCGTAAATCTTTGATATCCTCCTTTGTGAGGGTTGCTATCTCCTTTGCCACAAGGTTGTTAGGGTCTGCCTTAGGACCTTTCATGGTCTGCTGGAGGAAGGAGTGGATTTTACCGTCTATGAACTTTCCGCTTCTGTCTATCCTTATCCTTACAAGCGGCGCGTAGCCGGTCAGGCCCTTGACACCCATTCCGGCAGTGCAGAAGTTGCCAAGGCTGTAGGCGATGAAGCGGTCTTTGTAGAGTTCAACCGCTCTGACAACATGCGGCCCGTGCCCGTAGATGATGTCCGCTCCGCAGTCTATGGCAAAGTGGGCGAAGTCTCTGAGGAAACCTCTTTCGTCTCCGTAAAAATTCTCGGATCCGTAAGGCAGATGCCTTGCTCCGGAGCCTTCCTTTCCGCCGTGGAAACTTAAGATCACGATATCACAACCTTTATCTTTCTTGAGAGTTGTGATAATCCTTCTTACGGTAGCCGTATCACGTGTCCTGAGGCTGTAGTCCTCATGCCCGAAGGCGCTGAATCCCACAAGGATAGTATCTCCGTTTGGAGTGGCGAACCGTTTTGTGCAATATTCCTGATGGGAATTTTTTCCGGTGGGGTCCTTGGCTCCGGCATATCCCAGTCCCGCTTTCTCCAGATTCTGCTCCGTCTGAGTCATCGCCTCGTCAAAGAAATCATAGATATGGTTGTTGGCAAGGCCTACGAAATCGAATCCGGCATCCACAAGGTGCTGGGTATATCGCGGAGGCATCATGAACATGAAGGCCATGGGGCTGCCCAGGTTTTTCCTTGGTTTTCCGCTGGTTGCAATGGTTCCTTCCAGGTTCCCACAGGTTATGTCGGCGCTTTTGAGCAGAGGTTTTACATCGTCGAAAATGTGCTTGCCGTCTTCTGCCGGAAGCCTGTTGCTGGGGAATGTGTTGCCCATCATTATGTCTCCCACAACCGCAACGGTAAGCGTGTCGGGCTCTCTAGGAGTATTCGGTGTGAAAGGGTTTTCTTCCCGGTCTGTTGCCGTCTGGTTATTCTGGTTGCTTCTGCAGGCGCAGGAAAAAGTCAGGCAGAAAACCGTAAATGCTGCCCAAAGAAGCCAGGCGTGTTTTCTCATAGTTTGAAGTTGTTTTCTTAAATTTGTCTTTACAAATATCGCGATAATAACAAAACAACATATTTGGATTATGAAGAAATTATTCTGCTTGGGTGCGGCTCTGGTTGTTTCCATCGCAATGATGGCTCAGGGCACAAGGCTTCAGAAAGCCTCTCCGGAGGAAATGGGAATGTCTTCCGAAAAACTTTCTCTGGTAGATGATGTGGTGAACCAGGCCATCAAGGATACCCTGATTCCGGGTGCCGTGGTATGCGTTGTCCGTCAGGACAAAGTTGTCTATTTGAAAGCTTACGGCAACAAGGCCATTTATCCTAAGAAGGAGAAGATGACGGAGAACACCGTCTTTGACCTGGCTTCTTGCAGCAAGTGCGTGGGTACTACTCTCAGCTTCATGCAGCTGATAGAGCAGGGCAAGGTTCGTCTGATAGACAGGGTGGATATGTATTTGCCTGGATTTGAGCCGTATGTTGGAGAAGACGGCAAGCCGGTCCATATCAGGATAATAGATCTTCTGACCCATACCAGCGGCCTTCCGGCCTACGTGAATCCTTCTGTAATCAAGGAGAAATACGGCAACACAAATCCTGAGAGTCTTATAGACTGGATTTCCCATTGCAAGAGAGAGTACAGGCCGGCTCACGGACACGTTTACAGCTGCCTGAATTTCATTACCCTGCAGAACGTTCTCCAGAAAGTTACTGGGCAGAAGCTCCAGGACTATGCACAGCAGAACGTGTTTGACCGTCTCGGTCTGGAATTCACGACCTACTCTCCAAAGCTCCAGAAAAAGAAGGCTATCATGAAACTGGTGGCTCCAACAGAAAAACAGCCAGACGGCAAATGCCTGCTTGGAGAGGTTCACGATCCTCTTGCAAGGGTTTGCGGCAACGGCAATTCCGGCAATGCGGGAGTGTTCTCCAACGCTGAGGATCTGGCGGTTGTATGCGCCGCCCTCATGAACGGCGGAGAGTACGGCGGAAAGCGTATTCTTTCTCCGCTCACTGTCAAGGCCATGACCACAGTACCTGAACAGGTACGCCGTTACGGACGCACACTGGGCTGGGACGGAGACGTTCATTATTACACTGCCGGAGATTTGTTCTCCGAGGAGGCATACGGACATACTGGCTATACGGGTCCATCCATTGTTGTAGATCCGGTTACAAAGACCGCCGTTATTATTCTGGCAAATAGGGTTCATCCTTACGACACCGGAAACACGGCGCCTGTAAGAGCCAAAGTCGCCACAATCGTCGCCGCCTCCATCCTCAAGCCATAACGTCCGTGGGGCGGTGGTGGCTAAATCATTGAGACATAGTGGATTGGATGGTTGGCCCTGCGCCGTTTTTGCTGCAGGGTCAGCTATTTATATCGCTGAGAATAAAGTAATTAGCCACCACAGTTATTAGCCAATACAATGGCGGAGATGGCCTCGGCGATGACGGGGATGCGGAGAGCTATGCAGGCATCGTGACGGCCGCCTATTGAGAGGTCTTCCATCTGTCCGGTCTCAAGGTTCAGGGTGCGCTGAGGTTTTGCGATGCTTGCTGTCGGACGAATATCCAGCGTAAAGACTATAGGATTGCCGTTGGATAAGCCGCCGTTGATTCCACCGCTGTGATTGGTGGCTGTGGTTCCTTCTTTATCTATAATTGCATCGTTGAACTCGGAGCCCTTGAGAGAGGACGCTGCAATCGTACGGCCGTGAATATCAGAGAAGTCTCCGAAGCGCACACCCTTGACTCCGGGCACGGAGAATGCAAGATGCGCTATCTGTGATTCCAGAGAGTCGAAGAACGGAGCTCCCTTGCCAGCGGGAACGCCATTGATTTTGCACGTGATTTCTCCTCCAACGGAATCTCCTTCTGCTTTTGCCGCATGGATTATCTCTTTCCATTTGTTTGCCTCTGCCTCTCCTGCGGTGTTTGCAGAAGCCCATCCTTCAATGTTTGCAGAAGCCTCTTCTTTAGAGTTTGCACCAGGTACGCCTCCGATAGAGGAAATCTTGGCGCAGAATGTTATGTTGAGGCCTGCCGCTTTGAGCATTTTCTTTGCAACCACTCCGGCGGCAACAAGCGCTGTTGTCATTCTGCCGGAGAACATTCCCCCGCCTCTTAAATCGTTGAATCCGTTGAACTTGCAGGAGGCTGCAAAATCTGCGTGAGATGGTCTTGGATGGTTTCTGAAAGAGCCGTAATCCTTGGAATTCTGCATCTTGTTTTCGAACAGGATAGCAAGCGGAGCGCCGGTGGTTACGCCGTTCAGAATTCCTGAGGCAAACACCGGAACGTCTTCTTCCTGACGGGCCGTTACGCCTTCTGCCAGAAGGGTAAGGTCTCCCTTTTTTCTTCTTTCAAGATCTTTAGAAAAGTCCTCTTCCGAGAGTTCTATTCCAGGAGTAACTCCGTCCATCACAACACCTATGTACGGTCCGTGAGATTCTCCGAAAACGGTGATTCTGAATTTATTTCCAAAGCTGTTCATTGCAGGCCAAATATCATGAAATTATTCAAACGGACTCCAAATCCGGAGCCGTTCCACAAATGTAGGGAAAGATTTGTCTATGCAGCCAATGTCGTCCAGGTAAATATCTGAGAGAGTGCTGCCGGAGAGATTCCTTGTGTAATTTCTGAACAGAGCGCAAATGATGATAGCCATTGCTATCCTATGGTCGTTGTGGGAGGAACAGAAAACGCTTTTCTCTTTTCCAGCCGACAGAGAAATCCCTGAATTATTACTGCTGGAATGCGTGTCGTTGTAAATAGTCGGTCCCTGACCGCATACCACAAGCTCATCTCCCTCTAAATGGAGACCGTACCCCATCCTGCTGAATTCCAACAGGATTGCTTCTGCGCGATTGCTCTCTTTGTTTACAAGGCGGTGCACTCCCTTTATGCGGCTGGTTCCATTGCAATAAACCGCAAGGGTTGTAAGAATAGGGAAGAGGTCCGGACAATCCGTGGCGTCAAAGTTAAACGCCTTGAGTTCATCCGCCTCAATCTTTATGTTTGCTGCCGTTGCAAAATCCTTTCTTTCTGGTTTTTCCTCTGATACAGAAACGCCGGCCATTTTCATCACTTCCAGAATCTTCTCGTCTGCCTGAGCGGAACCAGTCTCCATTCTGTTTACAGTGGTCTTTGCCGGCAAAGGAGATTTTTGTGTCTGGCTGCGTGCAGAAATCGCTGAGGCTATTGCTCCTCCCACAATGAAGTTTGCAGCCCCACTCCAGTCGCTTTCCAGGAATATGTCTACCGGAGAATAAGTCTGTCCGCCCTCTATTTCAAAATGCAGCAACCGTCCGTCTTTCTTGCAGGAAATCCTTATGCCAAAAGCTTCCAGCACTTTGACTGTCAGGTCTATATATGGAATGCTGGCCGCCTCTTCCACTGTCATGGACGATTTGTGGTGTAGAAGCGGAAGCACCATCAGCAATCCCGTAACAATCTGGGAAGTCTCCTTTCCGGAAATTGTGAACGCTTTCCTGAAGCTGGCCCCGGCAACTGTAACCGGAACAGATTTGCCTATGGATGTAGCTGTGGCCCTGCATTTTACGCCGGCACTCCTGAGAGAATCCATGCAGAAAGACAAATCCCGTCCACACAACGAACCGCTCCCGTTTACCGTAATCCGGGAGGTTATGGCTGTGCGATGCCTTATGCTGGAAACGTAAGAAGCAACCGGCAGCAACATCCTAAGCAGCAAGCCGGACTCTCCAGCCTCTGCACTCTGAAAAGTTTTCCATCTGGCAATGCCGGCGCTTTTTACAATCAGCATTTTTTCTCCGCGATTGCCGGTTCCCTCTCTGGTAGATTTTACAATGCACCCGCACTTGCGCACAAAGGCGATGGCAGCCTTGATGTCCCCGCACGGCTCAAAATTGCGTAACACGCTCTGGCCGTTGGTTATAGCTGCAGCAAGAAGAGCCCTTTGAACAATGCTCTTTGAGCAAGGTATGCAAACGGATCTAGCCTTCTTTTTCTTTCCGAAAAGGTCTCCGATTCTGATAGTGGAACCATGAATGCCCGGATAGAGGGATGCCTCCATTTCTTCCAGGCTCAATTGCCCTGCCGCGGTAGGGGAACCCACATAGCAATATGAAAACGGAGCCCCTAATCCTGTGCAGGCGATTCTGGTAAAACGCCCGGCCTCTCCGCTTGCAAACGCAACAAGTGAAGAACTCTCCACGTCATCTGCAAAATACAGCCGCAAAACTCTTGACGCCTCTTCCAGATTTTCTGCGGACGGAACAATTTTCACTAAGTCTGCACCCTTTGCTTTACATTCCCGCACTTTAGAGCAAAGTTCTTCGTAAGACGGCGCGCTGTCTGAGTGCCAGCTGATTATAAGCTCCGTTTTTTTGCCGGAAGGCTGTTTTTCTATGGCCTTTTTTATGTCTGACACAAAGCCTGAAGGAGCGCCGAGATCCAAGTCCACAAATGCCACTCCATTTTTTATGGCCGCCAAAGTCTGCTTGAGAGCAGTATTCTTGTCCTGGCCTTTGAATCTGTAAGTGAAAATGATTTTCCTGCCAATAACCATCAGTTTCTCCAGCTCTTCTTCAGACAAGCCGCACAAATCTCCCCTCAGCTCGCAGAATGGATGTGAAGAAACAATTTCCTCGCATCTGCCGAAATCTTTCTCTCCGATGCTGACGCAGATTTTTTCCGATACCTGTGCTTTGTCTGTCATAGATAGAGACGTCAGATAGTAATTCGTGAACAGATTTTCTTCAGTTCTGAAACGGGAATGATATAGCGCACAACATTTCCGATTTCCTTTGGAAGTATCAGGGATATA
This sequence comes from Bacteroidales bacterium, assembly GCA_017551215.1. Next base: position 9,281 of record JAFZMA010000104.1, read on the forward strand.
TCTCCGGAAAAGACCTTCTTGTCTTGCAGTATTGGACTGAAAATCTGAGAAATGCGGATGCCGAACCCGCCCGGAAGTCCAACACTCTTGAAGTCTTCCGCCAGCTCGGTTGCAAGGTTCTTGGTGCACAGTCCCAAGGCCGCGGAAGCTTTTGCAGCCGCTATGATTCCGGCGGCAACGGCCTCTCCGTGCAGAATCTTTTTGTGGTTTTCCGCCGCCCAGCTCTCCAGCGCATGCCCAAACGTATGCCCCAGATTCAGCACCATCCTTTCTCCATGATCCCGCTCATCCTTCTTAACCACTTTCATCTTCAAAAGAGCGCACTCCCGCACAATCCTTCCAAGCAACTCCTCTTCCTTTTCAGAAGGATGCCTGTGGTCATATCCGCTGAAAAAAGAAACGGCAAAGCCAAACAGGTCCGGGCTGAAAATCAGGAATGTTTTAAGTATCTCAGCGATGCCTTCCCTGAACACCCTTTTTTGCAATGTGCGGAAGAATACCGGAGACTGGAACACCCATTCAGGCTGGGTGATGGTGCCTATCATGTTCTTGATGCCCAGATGGTTGACTCCGTTTTTGCCCCCAATAGACGCATCTGCGGCGCTTAGCAAAGTGGTGGGCACCAGGCCGAACCTTACGCCCCTCTTGTAAGTGGACGCCACAAAACCAGCCAGATCTGTTGTGACTCCACCTCCTGCTCCAATAATGAAGCAATCCCGGCCTGCCTTGTTTTCCATGAGCCAGGAGTAAATTGCCTCCGCTGTCTTCAGGGATTTTGCGGATTCGGAAGCGGAAAGAGAATAAATCTTACAGTTTCTCATCGCTGAGAAATAATCTTCCACTTTGTTATCAATAATGGCGAACACCCCGCCGCAGGGCGCTGCCAATTTTGATAACTTGCTGATATCTTTGCTTGTATAAAGCCTCATAGTGTCTTAATGGCTTTTGATATATACGCAAATATAACAAATTTTGGCCTGAAATGAAAGGGTTTTAAGCCCATTTGAAAAATATTATGTTAAAAATTGGTTACAAATTGTATCAACTATTTTAAAATACACTTACCTTTGCATCCGTAATGGTTATAGTGTGTGTTCTCCTGCTTTGAAAGAAGCGGGAATTTTTTTGCGCCGAAATGGCGCTTGTTGATGCTCTTGAGGACTGCAATCACTATATTTGCAGGGGAAAGTAAATAGGTTTGGATAATACCCCCGATATAGGATTGCAGAACACCCTTGAGTATTTTTTTATGGATTCCAGGATAAAGATCATAGCCGGCCCTTGCAGTGCAGAAAGCCGCGCCCAGGTGCTGGAAACGGCAAAAGCCCTCAAAGAAATGGGCGTGGAGATATTCCGCGCCGGAGTGTGGAAGCCCAGGACCAAGCCGGGCGGATTCGAGGGTGCCGGAGAGATTGCCCTTGAGTGGCTCTCCGATGTAATGAAAGAGACTGGGATGAAGACCTGCTGCGAGGTGGCAACTCCGGATCATCTTAACAAAGCCATCCAAGCCGGTGTTGGTATTCTCTGGGTAGGCGCCCGCACAACTGCAGACCCGTTTTCCGTCCAGGCTCTGGCAGACTCGATAAAAGGAAAAGAAGTTACTGTCCTGATAAAGAATCCGGTCAATCCCGACGTGGAACTCTGGGCCGGTGCAGTGGAAAGGTTCCGCAATGCCGGAATAAAGGATATCTGGCTTGTCCACCGCGGATTCAGTTTTTACGATACAGGAATCTACCGAAACCTTCCTCTTTGGCACATCCCGATCGAGATGAAAAGAAGGTTCCCGGACATCCAGATGCTCTGCGACCCGAGCCACATGGGCGGCAAGCCTCAGCTGATTGCCCCGATTTCCCAGCAGGCCCTGGACCTGATGTACGACGGCCTGATGATCGAGTGCCATTGCAATCCAGACCAGGCCCTCAGCGACAAGGCCCAGCAAATCACTCCAATCCATCTGGAGAAGATACTCAGCCACCTGAAAGTAAGAGAAAACTCCCAAAGCCAGCAGAGCCTTGAGTCTTTCCGTTCAGAGATAGATTCTCTGGACGAAAGCCTTTTCAGAATTCTGTCGGAGAGGATGGAAGTTTCCCGCAGGATAGGGCAGTACAAACAGCAGCGGAACATGCCGGTCCTCCAGAGCAAACGCTACAGCGAAATCGTGGAAAACAGGTCAGACCTTGCGGAATCCATTGGTCTGGACAGGGAATTTGCCAAGCAGCTGATGGAAATCATCCACAAAGAAAGCGTCAAGGTCCAGTTGGATCAGAGAACCCCGAAAGACTAGTTTCCCGCCCGGGGCACCTTGAAAAGAGCTAACTGCCTGATTTTCAGCGGTTAGCTCTTTTTGCGTCTCAATTTTTGGCGACATTTTGGCGACTTAAGACCGTTTTTGCCGACTTTTTGGCATTATAAAGAATCTTGAAAGCGCCCCATTCTATTCAAGCATTTTTGCTAACTTTGTCAGAAGCAAAAGCCCAATCCGAAAACACACAACTCATTTACGTCATTATGAATATCGGGAAACTCGAAAAAGTTGACCTCCGCGATTATTGGAATAATGAGGCAACAGACTTTACCCCATGGCTCGCTAAAGAAGAGAATATTAAACAACTTGGTGATGCAATTGGGATAGAACTCGAAGTTGTTGGACAAGAACAGAATGTCGGTCCTTTTAGGGCTGATATTTTATGCACTGACCAAGAAAACCATTATGTTCTCATAGAGAACCAACTTGAGATAACAGATCATAAGCATTTAGGTCAGATAATGACCTATGCGGCAGGGCTCAATGCCGTTAGTATTATATGGATTGCCAGCCAGTTTACTGATGAACATCGTGCTGCAATAGATTGGCTGAACCGTATTACAGATAACGATTTCAACTTTTTTGCTATCGAGATCCAATTGCTCAAAATTGGGGACTCTGATGCTGCTCCTCTTTTTAATATTGTGGCGAAACCTAATGATTGGGCTAAGAGTACCAAGGCTGCGCCAAGTCAGCAGGCCGGTCTTTCAGAGACTAAGGCGGCACAACTTCAGTATTGGACAGAGTATAGAGATTATATGAGTTCCCACAATGCGAAATTCAACACACAAAAGGCCTTGCCACAGCATTGGACAAATGTGGGAATAGGAGTGTCTCATATATGGGTTTCTGCTTTGGTCAATTCCGTTAAGAAAAATATCAGCATTGATCTGAATATAAACTTCCCGACAAAAGACAACTTTGACACAATAAAAGAAAAGTATGAAGACGCTGCCAAAGAAGCCATAAGCCCGGAGTTAATTTGGGATCGACTCGATGATAAAAAAGTAAGTATAATTTCTCTAGAAGCCCCATACGATTTCAAAGATTTGTCCACGAGGGCAGATCAGTTTGCCTGGTTCAAAGAGTATATCGAGAAGTTTCTCGCTTTCTTCAAACCAAAGGTGAAAGGGATGAAATGATGGTTTATGAGTAATGAAATAAACCACCCATCCTCTGGAATGAGATAATGTTGAATTATCTTTGTAATTAGAAGAATGTTACATATCTAATTAAAAACAACAACTTGCGTAACTTTTTTCGAGATAGAGATTTATGGGTATAGTAGATGGTAAATTGCGACGACAAAGAGAGGATCAATCGCCATACCTTTTCCACTTTACGAAGGGTAGCCTAGAGGAAGCAAAACAAACGATGTTTAGCATTATTGAGCAGGAAGCATTGAAAAGCGACAAGGGATACATTAGTTTTACAGCTTCTCCAATTACTTCTTTGAAAAGATTCTTTGAAACCAAATTATACCGTACAGGTCTTCCTATGTATCAGCCAATAGGTATTGGCTTTTCGCGGGATATTCTAGTCAAAGAATTTGGAGCGAGGAATGTAGTTTATTGTAATCGCAAAGAAATGAGCGAGATCCCGGAGGAATTGCATTGGAGATGTGAATTGTTAGAAGTTGACGAATATGATTTTGAGTATCTTCGAGAATGGAGAATAAAGGGAGAAGAATTTAATTTCTCTCATTTTCCGAAAGAGCATATTCTGATTATTGCACCATCACAAGCGGATTTAAATGATTTCGTAGTGAAACACGATCTTGTTTTCAATCCAGTTGTGAATTATTACAGTGGTGACGTAGAGCCCGATTGGGACGAAGTATTCTACCGAAACTATAAAGGTATGACATTGATAAACGCTCTTAGTGAGGCTGACGACTATGCGGTATCGGCTTCAACTGTAACGCAAGTTTTAGGGGAGGACATGGTAAACGATTTGTTCGGTCCCGACCTTTTTGTGTCGGGCTCAAAATGACCGCATTTTTGACTTAATTTCATCTTGATACCTGATAAAGTTCACCAGAATAGCTTCGTCTCCTTACCCTAAATCTCCTGTATATTGGACGATAATGGGATGTTGCATTTTGGGGTGACTGCAGATCTTTATGGTACCCTGATATAGACAAAAGGGCAAATTAGTCGTGGATAATGTCGGCCATGAAAGGATTATAAATTCTTTCGGCAAAACGCTCCATCAGACTATCTGCGATCTTTCTATGTCCTTGTAAATCCAGTATCGGGGAGTTGTCCAGGCATTTAGAGACACCCATATCAGCCATCATCTCCAGACTTCGTTCCAACTGATTTACCGATAGAAGAAGGACGTCTTTCTCGTTGATAATGTTGTGCCGCCCGGTCTTAAAATCGCTGTAGCTCTGAGCAATTTGGACAATCCGCTTCTTATACTCAGGCGTATTGATATAACCATCTTCCAGCGTAACAAGGCAAGCATATTGTTTTTTATCTGTATCGTATTCCAGTCCTGGAATTATCCCCTGCTTGTAGTCCTCAAAGCAGACATAAACCTTCCCAAGATCAATCCCTAGAAGAATAAGATCTTTTGTCAAACCTTCTTCCAGCGATTCAATTACATCATGCTTGTTTTTACCAGAGAATGGCTGGCTGTCAATAACCCGTTGTATAAGATTATCATCGACTTCAACAGCACACTTCCCTACAATCGATATCCGTTTCAGTTTGCAATCCAGGAAGCAGATACTACCGCTGTCCCATATAATCCAATCAGATGTTTTCTGACTTCCTTGCTTTCCTGCTTTATAGGTTATCTCACTGCAAAAACTTATGCTGGTCTCTCCCAAAGCTGTATCTAGAAGCATCCCGACATAGTTCTCGAAGTTTGTAGCGAACTCCTGACGAATATCAGGATGATTGGGAATCTCCAGTGCATAATATAATCCATCCAGCAGTGCTGCCATGATATAATCAGGAACGATACAGCAGTAACCGTCGAAGCAACGAATCAATGGATAGCGAACATGAGGAGCATCATTGTAATAGTTGAAGATCTTGTCGCTCTCATAACTACAGTAATCCTTACATAAATGCCTCAAATCAGTTAATTCCAGGCTGATATCATTCAGTACCCTTCGTATTGCCGGAATATAGTCGGCATTCCTGAATTTTGTGTTCAGTAGATCCTTCTTTTTGTAATGTATATGTCCATTACTGAAAGAGCAATAAACGTATAAAGCTGCACGGAAATAGTAGTCTAGAGAAATGCCCATCTTTTTCTGCATCGCATTCTTGATACTCACTGCATCATATAGAAAAAGATACCTATAGATGCTCACCAAGGCATTCCCGGGCAAATTCATGTTGGTCTGGTTGAACATATATGAAACAAACCATACCAAGGGTTCCTTTTCCGATTGCATCTTATGAACCTCGTCGTTTAGCTCAGCTACAGGCTTGACGATTTTATATCGGTCGTTCTGTTTCCGAAGAGAAAGCTCACCTTTGGTTTCTGAGCAATAGATTATTGCATTGACAATAAGAAAGTCAGCAAAATAGAGTTCTATTGAGTTATACTCTGGGGCTTCGATATCTTGAATAGTGGACCTTTCTTTTTGGGCGATAATCGCTCTGAGATATATGCTTATGACATCCAAACTATCATATACATTATACTTTGACAGTTTATTTAGAACGGGCTTTATCTCTCTATAGTGATCCATCTTAAAACGTAATCAAACAATACAAATTTAGGAAAAACTGCGTATCTTCGTATTATACAGCAGACAGCGAATGAACCCGAATACGGAATATGAGCGCTTTACCCAGGAGATTTACCAGCAGTTGGTGAATCTCGA